>JANYCM010000011.1 GCA_025360285.1 Sphingomonadales bacterium | reverse complement strand
GCCGCCTGTTCGGCGAGCAGCGGCGCGTTGAGCCCGTCGCATTCGGCGCTCATCTGGGCGATGCCGGCCGCCAGCCGGGCCTTGCGCGCCTCGACCTGCGCATCGAGCGCGGCATAGCGGGCGAGCAGCTTGATCGCCTCGTCGCGGCTTTGCGCGGCGGGCAGCACTTCGGATTTACGGCGTTTTGCCATGACTTAGTCCTCCGTTGAAATTGGTTGGGGCCGGGAATCGGCGATCACGAGCGCGCCGTCGCACCGCACGCATTCGGCGGTGACGCGGCCGACATCGAACGCATGGCCGCCGCACGCCGGGCAGCGCGCGCCGGGGTAGTAGAGCAGGCCAAGCGGCAGCGGTTGCAGCGGAGCCGGAGCCTTGAAGCGAAACCGCGCCGGCGCGCCGCCGGTGATTTCCCTGGATGCGAAGGCCATCATTCCGCCCCGCCTTCCGCCGCCAGATGCTCCGGCGGCGGCCGGAACAGCGCGTTCGCGATCGTGAGCAATTGATCAGTAACCAGTCGGAAGTCCGGCTGCCGTTCGCGCCAGCCTTCGACACGCCGTTCGGCATAGATGACGCTGGTATGGTCGGAACGGCCGATGTGGCGGGCGATGACCGGGTATGACCAGCCGGTCGCCCGGCGCAGCAGCCAGCCCAGGACAAAACGTGGTCGCACGATGCGCGCATCCCGCGCCGGGCCGAGCAGTTCGGCCTGGGCAACGCCCCATTCCTCGCTGACCAGCCCGGTCAGCCGCCGCACGCGGTCGGCCGGCGTGCCGGCAGTTTGCGCATGAAAATCCTCGATCGCCTGATCGATGATCGCCCGGCGGCGCGCGCTATCCGCCGCCGCATCGCCGAACAGCGCCTCCAACGCCTCGACGCGGCTGTTGAGCAGCGCCATCGCCTTCGCCAGGTCGGCGGGCGCCAGGATGAACGGCGCCGTCATGCCGCCACCTGCTGGCGCGTCACCGCCCGCAGGCCGACGGGGTTTTCACCCGCTGCCCTCAGGCCGTTGTGCACCTCCACGCCATAGGAGATCAGGCGATGCAGCATGGCATCGACATCCTCGCCGGCTTCGGCCGCGATGGTCTTGACCATTTCCGCCGTCTTGGCTGGCAGCAAATCAAGGATCGCCTTGTTGGCGGCCATGCGGTGGTGGAGCGGGGCGACGAACCCGCGCTTGATCGTCGGCTCACCCTCGCGAAGCGCCACACCGGGGAAGGCGATGCGATAGCCGCTGCCTCTCTTGCCTTCGATGACCAGATCAGGGCGGGCGGTGCCCAATTTCCGAAAGGAATTCGTCAGGTAGGGCACCGGGATGCCCGAGCCGGCACTCAGTGCCCGACCACGCACAAAGCCTCCATCGGCCTCGACAAGCATCGCCAGCAGATTTTTATGGGCCGGTGATAGGTCATTTACAGCGGGCGCGGGGCCCGCATTGGCCACCACATTGCCCTGCTCTACTGGAGGCAGCTGCTCGCCTGCCCCCGGCACGACCAGGCGATAGCCAATGCCGCGTTTATTCTCGATCGTCAGATCAGGCCTGACATTGCGAAGGGTGGAAACGCGGATGCCAGCGTCATAGCTGGTGAGGCCAAGCAGCTCTGCGATACGCGCCGTCGGCACAAATTCGCCGTTGGCTTCGACCAGGAGCGCGAGCACGCGCGCGATTTGCGATCCAGCCTTCATGACCGCCCTCCCGCAATCACGGCCAGTGCCGGCTTCGGCGCCGCACGGGCGTGGGCGTTGGCCACCACATCGGCCAGCGTCATCACCGGCAGGGTGCGAGGCTCGTAGGGCAGCAGCTGCTGCTCGATCACGACGAGGTTGGTTTCGACACTGCGGCGCAGGTCCCGCATCGTGTCGGCATCGAGCACCGGACCGGCGAGCCGCGCCATCACGTCGAAGGCGGTCAGGATATCGGCGGTCGCGGCCGCCACGATCGTCTGCGCCGGCGTCATTTCGACACCGGCGCAATGAGGGCCAGGACGATGGCGGCGACAAGGCAGCTGATCGCCGCCAGGGCGAAGAAACCGGCGACCAATTCGGCGACGACACGGTTTTCGGATTTGGGGATCATGATCATCGTTCCCTTCAGGCTTCGAGGGTGGAGGTGAGCTGGCCGCGCGCGCCGCGCAGATCATCCAGCGTCAGGGCGCCGGGCGTGGCGGACACAAAGGCCGCCAGTTTCAGCATCTTGGTCATCGATCGAAGCGCGCCGGGCTTGGCGGCGACGGCGCGGGCAAAGCGGCGGGCTGCCTCGTCGGTCACATTCCAGGCATCGAGCAGCACATCGGCGTCGGCGCCGCTCGCCTGGTGGCGGACGAGGCGCTTGGTGACGCGGCTGAAAATCTGCGCCCGGCTGCGCTGTTCGCGGCGGCCTTCGATGCTGCTGATGACGCGATAATCGCCGACGAAGGCGAGGCCGATGCCGGTGGCATCATGCCAGCTGCGGATTTCCTCGATCGCCGGATCGGACAGTTCGTGAAATTCGTCGATGATCAGCAGGCCGTTCGAATTGATCATCTTGGCCATGATCTGCTGCGACAGCTGCTGCGGCGCACCCTTGGGGCTGGCCTCGCCCATGGCGCGCAGCACCTGAATCTGCATCGGCTGCAGGCGGGCGCAAGTCGGCGCCATCGTCGCCATCCAGACATTGGCGCTTTGCGTCATGTAATGCGCTGCCGTCAGGCTTTTTCCGCAGCCCGGCGCCGCCGAAATCGCGACGATCTCGCCCGACTGGGCGAAGCGCAGTGTGGCGAGCATGTCGGCGGCGAACGAGGTGTTGAGAAAGCCGGGCACTTTCGGCGCGGCGGCGAGCACTTCGCGCTGGCCTTCCAGGCCCTTGAAAAACGTCTCAACCTGTTCGGCGACGCCGAGATTATCGCCGAGATATTTGTTGAGGGTGAAGGCCGACAGCGTCGCGCCGGCGCGGCCGATCAGCTTGTCGAGATCGGCCCAGCTATGGCCGGTATCGGTGCGATATTGCTTCAGCGCCTCGCGCGCTTGCTCGATCCGCGCCTCGATCGCGGCGGCGGTCATCTCGGCTGTGCCGGGGCTATCGTAAAGTCGTGTTGCCATGGTATTCGATCCTCGCTTCGCAAAAGCCCGGTTGACCCGAGCGGGTTGTGGCGGCGTCGGGGGTTCCAGCCCCGGCGCCGCCTTTTCATTCGACCAGCCGCAGCGACGCGCTCGCGCGCCGGAACCGATCGTTGAAATCCGTGACTTCGGGGGTGACAGCGACCGCCGCCGCCGCGCTGCCGCCGCGCCGCGCAGGGCGCACCGGGCGCAGCACCTGGGGCGACATTTCGGGAACATCATCACTGCCCAGATCGGCCAGCGCGCGGGCGATATCGGCGGCATCGAGCAGATGCTCGGCATCGACGGCGGCGCGCACCTTTTTGCGATGGTCGCCGACCAGTTTGGCGTGCGTCTTGGCGGCGGCGATATCGAGGAAGCCGGTGGCTTCCCACACCGGCAATTCGCCGATCAGCCGGTCTTCGGCATCATAGGCAAAGACGCTGGAATGCAGATTGTCAGGGTCGAAGCGGATGGTCAGGCGCTGGCCGGCATATTTGGCCAGGCCATCGGCCCAGTAGCGATTGCCGGCGAAGTTGATGGCGCCCGTCTTGCGATCGGCGAACAGCCGGTCGGCGGCGAGCAGCGCGATGCGCATATGGTGCTCGCTGGCGCGGCCGACGGGGGCACCGGCGGCGAGCGAGCCGGAGAACACATCGTCGAAACTGCCGCCTTTCGCCATTTCGGTGCGGCGGCCCTGCAGGGCGTTGAGCGCGGCGATTTCGCGGGCGATGATGCGTTCGAAATCGGCCAGCGGAATCGCGCTGTTGCCGTAATTTTCGGGCTTCGCCATCGGCGAATTGCCGGTATAGGCGCCGGCAAAATCCGGCCCGGTGGCGATCCGGTTGCACATCATCCGCCAGTAGCGTTCGATCGGCTTGGCCTGGCCGTGATAGGGCGTTGCCCAATGGGTGGCGATGCCGAGCGAAGGCAGCAGGCCAAGCGGATCGTCAGGCCGGATTTTGAAACGGAAACGCGTTTCGGCGCCGCCGGTGATCCATTTGGAGGCAAAGGCGCGGCCGTTATCGAGCACGCAGCCGATCGGCACCCCGTAATTCTTGAACAGGTCGGCAAAGGCCAGCCGGGTCAGCACCGCGCTTTCGGATTTGTCGACGCGCCAGGCGAGCAGTTTTCGGCTGAATACGTCCTGGATACCGACCATGACCGGGCGTTTGATTTCGCCATCGGGGAAGCGCACGAAAACGTCCCAGACATGGCCGTCGATGTTGACGGTGTGCATGGCGTGCAGCTTGGCGACGCTGCGGATTTGCGCCGGGATGATCTGGCCGACGCGTTCGCGGCCTTCGCGGCAGGCGATGATGATGTGCAGCGGGGTTTCGGCCTCCAGCTTGCGCTGGAATGTCTTGGCGCTGGGGATGATCGTGATACCGCGCGATGCCGCCACCCGCTGCACCCGCCAGTAGCAGGCGGCGTGCGTCGGTTTTTCGAAGCGCAGCCAGTCGGAGCGATAGAGCTGCCACAGATCCGCGTCGATCTCGGCCTTGCGGCCGCCGCCCTTGGTCTGCGGCGCCAGATGCGCCAGCCGGTCGCATGGCGCGACGCCGCGGATCAGCGAGAACCACAGGTTGATGGTGGCGGGCGAAGCGTCATGCTCGTCGCCGACGATCTGGATGGCGCGGGTTTTGTTGGTGCCGAGCGAAACCAGCGCCTCGACCGCCTGGATGACCGCCAGCCGCTTTGCTGCATCGGCCTTGCGCGCGGCCGGCAGCGCTTCGAAGGCCGCCCATTTGGCGGCATTGGTCGGACTCTGCAGCGCGACAACCGTGGACGGTTCGACATTCTGCGGGGCCAGCGCTGCTCGGCGCATCAGCTCCTTCTGCGCCGACATCGGCAGCAGGGAGGCGTGATATTCGTTCGTGGTGCCGCCCAGGCCCTTGACCTGGCGCACCTTGGCCGGATCGCGTGACCAGCCGGCTTCCTTGGCGAGCAGCGTCACCTTGCGCTTTGTGCGCGGCACGCCGGGCAGCGCCTGTTCGGCCAGATCGGACGCCGAATACCAGGCATCGAGTGCGGCCGGGGTGACCGGTGCCAGATGGGCGATGGCGATGGACATGGGCATCAGCGCCGGCCACCGCGCAAGGGCCGCGCCAGCGGGCGGACTTCCTTGATCTGTTCGTCAAGTTCGGCGCGCAGCGCGTAAAGGTGCCCGAGCTTGGCGGTAGCCATCTCATCGCCCTGCAGCGCACGCGCGCCGACCTTCGTGAGCGCCTGATCGAGCAGGTCGAAACGGCCGGTGACCGCGACCAGGGCGAAGAAACGCGACGCCGGGATGTTCTGGTCGCTGCGCGATGCCGCCGCGTAGACATTGAGCATCGCCGCCGTGACTTTTTCGGCGAGCAGTGCCGACATGCGGTCGGCGATATCGTCGCGCTGGCGCGGGTCTTCGGACAGCATCACGGCACAGGTCGCCGTCATCCAGCGCGTCAGCCCGGCCAGCCCGCCGATCTCGGCCGGCGCCGTCGGCGCGGCGAAATCGAACGCCATCTGGCCGCGCGGCGCATAGGGACGACGCTTGCCCATCAGCCGGCTTTCTTCCCGTCGGCTGACTTGGCGCGAGGGCGCCCATCGGGCAGATATTCGTCGTTCAATTGGCGCATCAGATCGGCGCGCTCGCGGGCGGTAGCTTTGGCTCGCAGGAAGGTCAGGAAGGCGCCGGATTTTTTGATGAAGGGCGAGGCTGTGGCGACATCGGCTTCAAGCGCGATCGCCTCGGCGATCGTCGTCGCCTTGCCGTTTTCCAGATAGGCCAGTGCCCTGAGCAGCCCAAGCGGTGAGAGCGCCGAAAGCCGCTCCAGCGGTACCAGCTCGTCGGCAAGTTGCAGGTGGCGCAGCAGCACGACCTGCTCGGCGTCAAAGGCCCGCAGCACCTTCAGATAACGGAACACGCTGCGCCGACCGATGCCGAGCGTTTCGGCGGTTTTTTCGTCCCAGCGCAGGGCTTGTGCCATCATGGCACAAGCCTCGGCGTCGACCGATTTTTGATCGGCCGGCAGCCAACCGCCGGCGCGCTTCAGGCTGGTATCGGCGCCCGATAGGTCGGCGATCGCTTGAACCTGGGCGGCGGTATCGAACACGTCATGATCGGCGCGCGCCCAGGCCGACAGCACTTCCTGCCGCAGCCGCGCTGCCGGGTCATCAGCCACAACCCGCGCCTCGATCAGGTGCACCTGATGCTGGCGGCAGCCTTCCAGCCGGTGGAGGCCATCAACGAGCAGGAAGCGTTCGCCGACCGCCGCTACTGTGATCGGATCATATTGGCCATCGGCGACGATGGCGGCGCCTATGGCATCGGCCTGCGCCAGCTTCAGGCTGCGCAACCGACTCTCGGGCACATCGATCAGATCGAGCGGTATCAGCACCACTGCAATTTCGGCAGGGTGAAGGTCCGGGGACCGTCCGGATGCAGCATCGGCGGCGGTCGCGGCGGGGCTTGTGCCCTCGGAATGTGAAATCCGGGCCATTCTAAGCCGCCTGCGCACTTTGACGGTGTGCCTGCCGCTTTTTCGGAGTATTACCCGGAATACCGGACAAACGCGGGGCAATGGAGGCAGCTTCGATGGCAATCACAGCATTGACGACCGCCGCGACGCGCTGGCTCATCTGGCCGCGCAGC
>JANYCM010000381.1 GCA_025360285.1 Sphingomonadales bacterium | reverse complement strand
GGGCGCTGGCGGCGGCGAGCTCGCCGTGATCGACTTCGGAACTGTCAAACAAATTCAGTTCCATAGCCGCCTCCTCCCCGCGCTCCTTTTTTCATAACATAGCTAAGTGCATTTCACTAGATAGGCACAGCATGGACTTTTGAGGCACTACCCATACTAGACACTATGGCGACTATCACTGCCCGCCAGCCAAAACATAGCTAATCCGTTTCTGCTTGGCTGTCGCTACATGCTATTTTTTGGCACTTACCATAATATAATCTTATGGTAAGTGCATTTGGCTGAATTTTGCGATAGAGACCCGACAATGGCTACGACACCCCGCGCGTTGGCCCTGGCGAAACCCCCTGCCCCGCAGCGGGCAGCAACAGTCATCGAGGTGCTGCGGCCGGGCGAAGGCGCCCTCCCCGCCCGTTCGCGCAGTAAAGATGGTGCTCAACCAGTCGCCGAGCGTCTGGCTGATCTGTTGGGGGCGCTGGTCACCGACGACAGCGCTCCCGTCATCGAGCTGAACTTTCGCAAGGCCCTCGAAGCGCTGGCGCCGGCGAGCCTTGCCGCGATCGCAGGCGACCTCGCCTGCTATGCTGAATTCTGCGACGCCAGCGGCCGGGCCGGGCTGCCGGCGAGCGAAGCGACAGTCGTCGCCTGGGTCGAGCATCTCGAAGGGCTGGGCCTACGACCCGCAACCGTCGCGCGCAGACTGTCGTCTCTGGCGAGCGCCCATGCCCTGCTCGGGGTCCCTACCCCGACCAACGCCATCGTCGTGCGCCACGCGCTCAAGGGTCTCAAGCGCCGCGCGGGCGTCGTCCAGCGCCAGGCGCTGGGGCTACGATTCGGCGCGCCCGAGGCGCCGCCCGCAGGACTGACATTCTCGGCGATGCTGGCGGGGTGCGAGGGGGATTGCCGGGGGTTGCGCGACGCGGCGCTGCTCAGCCTTGGCTATGACGCGGGCTTACGGGTCTCGGAACTGGTCGCGGTCGCGGTCGAGCACCTCGAGGCCGACAGCGACGGCTCTGGCCTGCTATTCATACCGCGCGCCAAGACCGACCAGGACGGCCAGGGTGCCTATGCCTGGGTGTCACCCGACACGATGCGGCGCCTCGACGCCTGGCTGCGCGCAGCGGGGATAACCACCGGCGTCCTATTCCGGCGGATCGCCATCGAGCGCCGCGCCTCGACAACGGCGGCGCCGGCGCGCTCGGTCGCCGATCTGGCACCCAATGCCCATATCGACTGGGCGCGGATGCGAGCGCGGCGGGCAGAGCCGGCGCGGGTGCGCTACAGCATCGGGACAAGCCCCCTCACCCGCCAGGGCGTCAATCTGATCTATCGAGCGATGGCGCGCCGAGCCGCCGATCTCGGCCTTGTCGATCTGTTTGGTGCCGAACTCGACGCCGCGGTCGCCGCGCTGTCGACTCATTCGCTGCGGGTCGGGCTCGCGCAGGACCTGTTTGCCGCCGGCGAGGATGTCGGCCCGATCGCCCAGGCGCTGCGCTGGCAGTCGACCACGACGGCTTTGCGCTATGCGCGCAAGCTCGCGCCCAAGGTCAATGCGGCAGCCCGGGTTCTGGCGAAGGTCCGGAAATAGCCGCCGGTCCGCTCAGAGTAGTTCCTCAGCGGGCAACGCGCGGATCGTAGAGCCACTTCCTGACCTTGCTGGCGGTCACCTGTGCAGCATCCGGATGCGCTGGATTGATCAGAAGATTATATTCCTCCGGCACGATCACCGATGGCACCGCCAGCACCGCCGAGCGCTTGCTGCTCGCCCATTCGCTGCCAAAGCTGATGCTGACGCGGCCAGCGGGCTCGGCATCCCAACCGACAGGAAGTGATGTTTGGGTCGTGCGTTCGGCCGAGGCCCAGATGTCGTCGGGCACTGCCACCTCGACGAGGTAGCGGTTGAGCGGCAGGCCGCCAGCGTTGAGATGGACGAGGGTTTCGAGGCAGGCCAGCGCACGGGAGCTGGCGCTGTAGATAATTGGTACGCCGGGCCTATTCCAGCGACCGCCGGTCTTTTCGGCGCCCGCCCCCGACATGTCGTCGGCTTCATAGTCCTTCGTATCGGTCGCAATCCGCCAGAAGCTCTGGCTCACGCAAAGGCACCGCTCTGAATTTGGGCGAGCGAGCGCGACACGATCGCCTGACCTTCCATCGTATCGAGGAGATCGATCGGCTTCGTGCCGCCAAGCGAAGGCAGCGGTTCGCGCAGCCACGTGGACAACCATTCGGTGGCGTTGAAACCGGTGGGGTCGCCTGATTCTTCGATCATCACCTCGAGCTGGCCGACAAGCTTTGCAAGCCCCACAACGCGCTCGCTGTCTTCGGTCGAAAGAGGCTGGTTCTTGGCGGCCTTCTTGTTAACCGTCGCAGTCTTGAGGTTGAGCGCGCCGAACATGATCTGCTGGTCGACGTCGAGCTCACGAATGAACAGCTTGAGCCGTCTCGCTGGAACCCCAGCCTTGATGACACCGACTCGATCGACCGGCGACGCGTGAAACAGGTCCATGAAGGCGAACGAGCGTGCAGGTTCGACCTGAGGCTTGGTGCGGGGTGTGGTCAGTTCCGGCATCGAGTTGCTCCTTTGAGTATCAAGGTAGCTCATTCGGGCGCTTATGCAACCGCCTTGTCTTTGGACCCAGGTCGCCGGGTGCCAGTTGTGATCGCCACCAAACATTTGGAGGCTCAAACAGGTGCGAATTGATGGGTTCGCGTGTCAGAGTTGCCAACTGAACCCTTTTCGTGCTGATATAGGAACAACAGGTTCAACGGGGCTGCAAAATGGCGAAAAGCGTCACGACGGGGTCCGAAGTCGAGATCGTCGGTCAATTGGCCGCTGCTGGCGAGCGCATGATTGAACGCTTGCGCCGTCAGTCGTTCCTACCAGAACGCCGCAAGGGTCTCCATCTGCGATTCGGCATCGCCGAAATGGCGACGATGCTGGGATGCTCGACAAATCGCATCCGTCAGGCTGAGGAAGACGGCCGGCTCCCCTCTCCGCCGTTCGACGAGGCCGGTCGCCGACTGGGCTATGACGTTTCCGCCATGCTTCGGATGCGCGAAGTGCTCGGTGCTTCGCCGCGCCGCGCCGAAACGGACGAACCCGCGATCATTGCCGTCCAGAATTTCAAAGGCGGCGTCGGTAAGTCGACGGTGACAACGCATCTGGCGCATTATCTCGCGATCAAGGGTTACCGCGTCCTCGTTGTCGATTGCGACAGCCAGGCAACAACTACGACGCTTTTCGGCTTCAATCCGCACTTCGACGTCGAGCGCGTCCAGACGCTCTATCCCTATTTGTCTATCGACCCGACACAGGCGGATCTCCTTTACGCCGTCCAGCGCACAGCGTGGCCAAATGTCGACCTCATCCCATCCTGTCTTGAACTATTCGACGTTGAATATGAACTCGCCGCTACCGGGAGCGATGGCTCCAACGTGCTTGCAGCGCGGTTTCGCAAATTAAAACAGGGGCTTGCTGACCTGGCGCGAGACTATGATGTCGTCATCCTCGATCCGCCGCCCGCTCTAGGCACCATCAGCCTCGCGGTCATGCAGGCGGCGAACGCGCTGATCGTGCCGCTGGCCGCCACAACCCCCGACTTTTGCTCGACAGTGCAGTTCCTGAGCATGATGGACCAAGTTCTCGGCCAAATCGGTCATGCCGGGATCAGTGTCGACTATCGATTCGTGCGCCTGCTGTGTGCGCGCCATGACACCAGCAATCCGTCCGAGTCGATGGTGATCCGGATTATGGAGGAAGCCTTCGGCCCCTCATTACTTCCGGTCGCAGTGCTCGACTCGGCTGAAATCAGCCATGCCTCACTTCGCATGATGACGGTCTTCGAGCTCGACAAACCAATCGGTACGGCGCGCACCCACAAGCGCTGCAAACAGAATCTTGAAGAAGCGCTCGGCCAGGTCGAGCAGTTGGTCCGGCGCGGATGGAACCGCGCCCAGCCCACCCATGAGGAGTTGGCCGATGTCGCGTAAGCAGGGCGACTATCTCGCTGGGCTGCTCGACGCCTCGGACGATGACGCCCCCTCGCCTGCCCGCGCACGCCGTTCGCCGTTGCTCGAACGCGAATCGGCGCTCGCCCGCGTTGCGTCGGGCGAAGTCCGTCAGGTTACAGAACTGCGTATCGACCCAGCGCGCTGTCGGATTTGGCCGGGCAACGGCCGGGTCTATAGCGAATTGACCGAGAGCCGCTGCCGCGACTTGATTGACAGCCTCGTCGCCGAAGGTGGCCAGAAAGTTCCGGCTGTAGTCCGTCGCGTGCGAGACGACCCGGCGATCGAATTTGAGGTGCTCGCCGGCACGCGGCGGCATTGGTCTGTGAGTTGGCTGCGCGCCAATAACTATCCCGACATGCTGTTTGTCGTGCAGGTCGCCGACCTGGATGACGAAGCCGCCTTTCGCCTCGCTGACCTCGAAAACCGCGCTCGCGCCGATCTGTCCGATCTTGAGCGCGCCCGCAACTACAAGTGGGCGCTCGATGCGCATTACGGTGGGGTCCAGGCACGCATGGCCGAGCGGCTGAGGCTGTCCAAAGGCTGGCTATCAAAGCTACTGACGATGGCGACGCTGCCAGACGTCGTCGTCAGTGCATTTGGTGACCCCAACACGATCACGATCCGCGGGGGTTATGAACTGGCCGCCCGCTGCAACGATGACACGCTCAAGACCAGCGTACTCCGCGAGGCCGCGCGCATTGCAGCCGAGCAGCAGCTGAAGGTGACGGCGGGTGAGGCGCTGATCGATCCGGCGATTGTCTTGCGGCGACTGATGGCAGTTGATATTGCGCGGGTCGGGACGCGTGGCGAGTCCGTCCTCGTCACCGGTGCCAATGGCAAAGCGGCGATGACACTGCAGGGCCGCCGCGGCAAGGTGCTAACGTTGCGCGTCGACTTGGGGGCAGGGGTTGACCGCGCGGCGCTCATCGAGGGGCTCTGCAACGCAATCGACGAGCAGATCGAGTGAGTTTCCCCGGGGAAACATTCGGCAATCCGGACCAAAGTTTCCCCGGGGAAACTTCGGCTCATCGTCCCGATTCCGGCGAACAATTCGATCTGTTCCTACCCTACCTCGCCGACCTGTCGCTCCGCGATCAGCGCGAGACGATGGAGCGCCCCTTCTTCAGCCTGGCCAAATCCAAGCGGACCAAGCCGATCGAATATCGCTCGCCAGACGGCAAGGTCTGGGTTCATGTTTCGGCTAATCCCCTCTACGGCATGGCAACGATCTGGGACGCCGACATTCTAATCTTCTTCGCCAGTGTCGTCAGCGATATGAGGCGCCGCGGCATCAATGACATCCCACAGACACTGCATTTCATGCCCTATGATTTGCTCAAGGTAATCGGACGACAGACAACCGGTCGGGCTTATCAGCTGCTAACCCAATCGCTCGACCGCCTGCAGTCAACCACCGTCAAAACCAACATCCGTGCACCTGGGAATCGCCGCGAAGCCACGTTCAGCTGGATAGACAGCTGGGAGCACCGTATCGACCCGCGCACCGAGCGCGCTCGCGGCATGTCGGTCACACTGGCCAAATGGTTTCACGACGGCCTGTTGATGGACGGCGGCGTGCTGGCGATCGACCGGGCTTATTTCGACATCTCGGGTGGCCGCGAGCGCTGGCTATACCGCGTTGCTCGCAAACATGCCGGCGGGGCAGGGGAGGCCGGGTTTGCTATCGGCTTTCCTACACTGTTCGAAAAGTCGGGAGCCGAAGGTCCCTATCGGCGATTCAAGTTCGAGCTGCTGGCCATCGCACGGAACGATCAATTGCCCGGTTTCACGCTATCCATCGAAGAAGGCAAAGCCGAGCCAAGCTTGCGTATGCGACGCCGCTCAAACGCCGATGGCATTAGTGTCAAGGCGACACCACGCGCGCCTGATGGACCACCTCGCAAGGTTGCCGATACGGGGCAGGTCGCAAAGTCGCCACGGTCGCGGGCGGATACGTCTCCGGTCGCTGGCGGACGACGGTCCGATGCACGAAGTGGAGAAGCGATCGCGCTCGGCGACCTGATCAGCGGGATCGGTGCCCGCTATCCCGGGTGGGATATGGACAACATGCGAAGCGAGTTTGACGCTTGGATTGCCGGCGATCCGAGCCGGATGCCGCACGACTATGCCAAGGCTTTCGACGGTTTCATGCGGCGTCACCATGAGCGCAACAAGCACCAGTTACGCGGCTGACCTCAGGCGTTCCCGAAGTGTCGAGCATTCAAGCTTCCGGTAGCCCGAATAGATTCACCATTGAAAATCGGACAGTTAGTGCGCGGGCGGCAAAAGCGCCGCGATCTGCAAAAACATGAGTCAATTCCAGCACGTTGGCTGTAGCCGGCCAGCGGCCAGGGAATGATCCACATCGAAACAACGATACAACAGGAACGGCTTTCGACACTACGGGAACCGAACCGCGACACATCGGGAACACCACACCCGATACTCCAGGAACAGGCAACCGACACATCAGGAACGAAAGCTGGAATATTATCGTCCCTAATCAGTGGCTTTTGATGCGTCTCGGCCAGCTTAACCTCATAACCTAGAGAATAAATATCTAACCAGGTTGATTCTTTTTTTTGGATTTGAAAGGGAGAAGGAGCAGGCGAGACACGCAATCGCACGACATCCAGGCACTGTCAGCGTTCGTGCTGGGCAGATCACCATGTGCTGCAATGGCTTGCCCGCCGTTCTGTTTTTGTTCTCTATGGCGCCATGCCCGAATCGTCGCGCCATACGGCCATCCTGCTCGGCATCGCGGCGCTGTACGACGTCGCCGAGCGCGCAGGGAAGGAACCGCTTTCCCCGTGGCTCGAACTGCGCTCGCTGTTGGCGTTGCTACACACACTGGGGGATGGTCGCCGCGAACCCTATGACAAGTTCTGGAAGCACAGCCTGAGCGAGGGGCTGGAGCGCAACCATGCCAGCGCCAATGGCTATATGCGCAGCACCTCGATGCGGATCGAGATCCTCGGGATCGGCCGCTCGCTAAACCTTGAACTGCGGTCAACCGAGCTAAGCAATGTCATCAGCGAGATTCGAGCGAAGCAGCGGCTTGTTCGTATGTCAGATGGTTCGTGACCTCCTTCACAGCCGTCTTGCCACCAGGCGGACCAAATATTCGGCTGCAAGCGCAAACCAGCAAGGGGAGGGGGCGCAAGGCAGCGTCAATTGAACAATCGACGGAGATTCCCATGAGCAGCGACGACGCCAAAGACAGAGCAACGCAGCGTCCCTATGTTCTGCTGCCAAGCGGCAACGTCATCGACCTCGCCAATCCTGACCCGCACAGCTGGACCGATCATGACCTCGCGCTTGGCCTGTCGCGCACCTATCGCTGGGGCGGGCACTCGGCCTGGCCCCGCCCACTCTCCGTTGCGCAGCACAGTCTGTCGGTGCTGGCGATCAGGGAACAAGCATCACCAGGGCTGGCGCCTAGCCTTGCCCTCTATGAACTCCTCCACGACGCCGAAGAAGGCTTGCTGGGATTCGACTGCATCGCGCCGTTAAAGGCATTCCTTGGCGCGCCCTTCGCAGAGTTGTGCAGCCGGCTGACAGCGGCGATCAACGATCGCTACGCACTTCCCGACATCACGGCCGACGAATACCGTCTGCACAAGGCTGCCGATCGCATCGCCGCGGCTTCAGAGGCGCATCACATCGTCGGGTGGTCGATGACCCAGATCACCAACGACCTTCATCTAAGCGCAGCGCCACTCATGCTCGATCCGCTGGCAATGCTGGCAGAAGAAGGCGGCTTCCAGCCTTGGGAGCCATGGCCATCGGAATACGCTGGCGCGCAATGGCTCCACCGCCTTCAGCACGAACGAAAGCGCCTCGATCCCGACGTCCGCGGAAATTTACCATGACGGCCGCATTGCCAGCGTCGCGCAGCGAACTCGAGCAGCAGGGCAGGGGGATCGTTGAGCGCCTTGGCGGCAAATGGTCGAACGGTGCAGGCATGTGTCGTTGCCCGGCGCATGACGACCGATCACCCAGCCTCTCAGTACGGGTCGGCGACCGCAGCCTGTTCTTCCATTGCTTCTCGGGTTGCGACACCCTCGATGTGCTGCGCGCGTTGCGGTGGGGCGGGACGATCGATCGCGCCGGCATCCTCAGCACTGACGAGGCTGCGCCTGCCGAATCCGGCAACATGCGATCGCTCATCAGCCGGCTGTGGGACAGAGCGTCGACTGTCGAGAACACACCCGCCGCCAACTATTTGTCGGGCCGCGGCATCGTCTCGCACAGCGCGCAGTTGCGCTTCCACCCGCGTGTGCAGCTGGGCCCGAAAAGCGACGCCACTTGGCACCGGGCGATGCTCGCAGCGGTACGCGATGCCCGCGGTGCGCTGATCGCCATCCACCGAACTTTTCTTGATCCGGTTGCACCGCAAAAGGCAGGCTTCGACAACCCAAAACGGCTCCTCGGTCTGCCGGAGCAGGGGGCGGTGCAGCTCGGTCAATCGCGCAGCGTTCTGGGTCTGGCTGAAGGCATCGAGACTGCGCTCGCCGCCAGCATGATCCACGCCATTCCGGTCTGGGCGGTGCTTGGCAACGAACGTTTCGGGATGGTCAGCATCCCCGCGCAGGTCACCGAGCTTGTCATTCTTGCGGATAACGACGCCGGCGGACAGCGCGCCGCCCAACTGGCGCTGGACGGGCAGCAGCGCGGTGGGCTGGCGTTACGTGTGGTGTGGCCGCCGGGCGCGTTCAATGACTGGGCGGATGTCTTGGCGGCACGAAGAGGTGAGGGGACGGGCGCCGGTTGAGCCGTGCCGTGGTGGCAGGGGCTCAGTATCGGAGAACAGCCATGACCATCCAGATGATTCCTGCCTGCAATTGCATCCTGAGCAACCGCAACGTCCGCCGCACTGCCGGCGCCAGCACCTCGCTCGACGAGCTGATCGCCAGCATCGAAGCACGCGGCGTCCTGCAGAACCTCATCGGCTTTGCCATTCCCAAGAAGAAGGGCAAGTTCGAGATCACCGCCGGTGGCCGCCGCCTCGCCGCCGTCCATGCCCTTATCGACGGCGGTCGCTGCCCCGCCGACTATGAAATCCCGGTGCTCGTCATGAACGACACAAGCGCCGCCGCTGAAACCAGCCTCGCCGAAAACTTCCAGCGTCTCGCCATGAATCCCGCCGACGAGTGCCTGGCGTTCCGCTACTTTATCGAAACCGAAGGCAAGACTGCCGAGGACGTTGCCAAGCGCTTTGGCCTGAGCACCCGGTTCGTCGAGGGGCGCATTCGGCTTGCCGGGCTTGCCGATGAGGTGTTCGAGGCGCTGCAGATGGGCGACATCAGCCTCGAGATCGCGAAGGCCTTTGGCGCGACCACCGATATCGCCAAACAATCGGCGGTCTTTGCGCATGCCAAGGGCTCGTACTACGGCTTCAACATTGCCAACATCCGCCGCGCGATGATGGACGAGACCATCAACGGCAGTCATGCGCTCGCTAAGCTGGTCAGCCGCGAGGCCTACATCGCCGCCGGCGGCCGCATCGAACATGACCTGTTCGCCGACCGCGCCGAAGAAACCTGGCTCGATACCGGCCTTGTTGAAACCCTCGCGCAAAGCCGGATGGAACAAGCTGCCGCGCGCATCACCGGCTATGGCAATGTCATCCCAGTCCTCGCGTATCGGCCCGACTTCGACCTGACGCGCGACCTGCGTCCGGTGCGGGGTGAACGGGTCGAGCCGACCGAAGCTGAAGCTGCGCGCCTCGCCGAAATCGAAGCGCAGCTCGAAGCGCTCGAAGCCGAGAGCGAGGCAGCCGAAACCGACGATGACGCCGAGACCTTCGAGGCCCGGGTCGAAGCGCTCGAAGCGGAAGCGGCGGCGATCACCAATCGGATCGCGCCGGTCGACGACACTATCAAAGCCGTCGCCACAGCCTTCGTCATCATCAGCGCCGACGGAACCCCGACCTTGCACGAAACCGTCTATGTCGAGCCTGCCGTCAACGCTGCGCCGAGCAATGGCAGTCCCCGGATCGTCCGCAACGGGGGCATCGACGATGACGATGTCGGCGCGCCCGGTGCCCCGTTGCTTGGCAAACCGCTGCGTGACGAGCTCGCCGTGCAACGCACCAAGCTGCTCGGCCTGCATCTTGCCAGCGATCCGGGCATGGCGGTCGATCTGGCGATCTTCCTCCTTGCCGATGCCCAGACCCGTCCCGGCTATCACAACGACCATGGCTCGTCGCTCCAGGGCGGGGCACCGTCGCGGGCGCCGTTCGGCTACACGCCCGAAGGCACGATCATCGACCAGTTGCAGGTGTTCTCGGACGGCCTTGACCATGGTTGGGCCGGGCACCGCGAGATCACCGAGCGATTCGATGCGTTTCGGGCGCTGGATGACGAAAAGCGTGGTGCCTGGGCCGGGTGGATGGTTGCCCGCACCTTGGAGCCGAAGCTAGCCGACGAAAGCGGTGCCGCGTTCCACAATCACCTTGGCCGCAATCTAGGCATCGATGTTGCAGCCTGGTGGCGGCCGACCGCTGCCAACTTCTTCAACCGCGTTCGTAAGGGCGTCGTCCTCGATGCCCTCGAAACCATCGGCGGCAACGATCTGCGAAGCCGATATGCCAGCGCGAAGAAGGGCGACCTCGCCAGCGCTGCCGAGAAGATCTGCGCCGGCACCGCAATCATCGAAGCCGAGGTTCGCGCCAAGGCGATCGTCTGGGTGCCGGATGTAATGCTGTTTGGTGCGGATAGCGCTGCTGCCGCCGAATTCGGCAAAGATGACGACTCGGCCGCTAGCGATGTTGCCGCAGTGGACGGCGAAGTCGTGAAGGGCGCAACCGAGGACAATGTTGATGACCTTGTCGACGCCGACAGCAGCGGGATCAGCCGCGCCGCCTGACCTTCTTTCTCTCACGAGCAACCTTGGGGCCGCGGCGACGTGGCCCCATTTATTGATTTGATAGCAACTGCCCGAGCCGTCCGGTAATTTCGCATCAGGAATTGGCAAACTTCAGCTCACCGATCCTTGAAACGATCACCTTCAGCAGCGCCGATGTATTGGCTTCATTATAGCCGAGCGACAGGTCGATCGTCGGCGGCACGCCGGCCAGCGGGCGGCTGACGACGGTCGGCGGCAGCAAATTGCGCGCATAGAGCGGCATCAGCGCAATACCGCCGGTGGACGCGACCAGCGACATGGCCATTGAGAGATTGTCGACCAGATGGTCAGGGGCAAGATCGATGCCGAGCCGCTGGCCATAGGCATTGGTCACGGCTCTGAGCGCCGGCGATTTGTCGTGCGGCACGCCAACCAGCTGCTCGCCACAGATATCGTCTGCGGTGATCGCGGCACGCGTCGTCAGCTGGTGGTCGGTCGGCATCAGCACGATTAGCGGCTCGTCGATCAGCCGGGTGAACACGATCCC
>JANYCM010000369.1 GCA_025360285.1 Sphingomonadales bacterium | reverse complement strand
TGGCCGAGGGTGTCTTCGACTTCCAGCACATAGGTCAGCGAATCCTTGGGCCAGGCCGAATCGCCGCGGCCGCGCAGATCGACCGCCACCACCCGCCAGCGCCCGGCCAACCGGTCCCCCAAAGCGGTGAAATCGGCGGCGCTGCGGGTCAGGCCGGGCAGGCACAGCAGCGCCGGCAGGTCTGGCGGGCCGGGGCGTTCACGCCAGTGCAGGCGCAGGCCGTCGCGCGA
This sequence comes from Sphingomonadales bacterium, assembly GCA_025360285.1. Lineage (GTDB taxonomy): Bacteria > Pseudomonadota > Alphaproteobacteria > Sphingomonadales > Sphingomonadaceae > Sandarakinorhabdus. Next base: position 2,517 of record JANYCM010000369.1, on the reverse strand, counting down.
CCAGTACCAGCCATCGGTCCAGGCGCCGGTTCGGGCATCGGTTCGGGCGTCGGTTCGGGCGTCGGTTCGGGCAGGGTTGGCGGCGGGCATGGCCAGTGACTCTCCCCCTCGCGGCGCGGCTTGCGCGATTCTTTTGACTCGGACTCAAGTGCTGCGGTATAAGCTCGGCTTCCCGGGGGGGATAAGGAAGATTCAGGCCAGTGGCAACGCGTGCACTCGATTCCCGTTCTGATGCCGGCCGCGGCGCGCCGGTACCATCGCGTGGTGACACGCGCGCCCGCCGTTATGATCCCGCCGAAACCAAGCAGCGCGTGCTCACGGCTGCCAACATGCTGTTTTCCACCAAAGGCTTTGCCAATACCGGCACAGCCGATATCGCCCGCGAAGCCGATGTTTCGGAAGGGTCGATCTTCTATCACTTTGGCTCGAAAAAGGCGCTGCTTGCCGAACTGGGCGAACGCTATGGCCAATCGATGATCGAAGCGATGGAGCAGGGGTCGCGGCTGGAAGATCTGGAACCCGGCATCATCATTCCGCGCGTCTTCGCCTTCGCCCGCTCCAACAGCCTGTGGGAAGGCATAACCGGTGGTGAATGCGAAGTCGGCAAGCCGGCCATGCTGAAAAACCCCGAGGCAGAGCCGTTTTACCATGCCGCCAAGGCCGCAACGACCCAATGGATCGAACGGCAGATGACCGTCGCCATGGCGCACCGCGGTATTACGGGCGTCAATATCCCGCTCGCCGCCTCCTTCACCCATCATATCGTCGGCGACGCCATGGAACGCATCATGACGGCGACCAGCCAGGAAGACATCGACAGCGTGGAACGCGAAACCGTCCGCTTCGTCCGCGCCGCCTGCGGCTATATACCCGCCTGATCTTCTCTTGACTGAATTCGCCCCGGCCCGGGCCATATTGGAACTGGGCGACGAATTTTACGATGTCGTCGCGCCGGCGGCTTTCCCTGAAACAATCCTGCGCTTCCGCAATGACCGCGCCGCCGCCGAAATCGGCCTGGCTGGGCTGAACGACGCCGAATGGACCGGGCATTTCGGGCGCTTCCAGCCCTTGCCCGGCAGCCTAGATGCGCCGCTGGCGCTGCGCTATCACGGGCATCAGTTCCGCACGTACAACCCAGATCTTGGCGATGGCCGCGGCTTCCTGCTCGCGCAATGCCGGGATCATGCCGGGCGGTTGATGGACCTGGGCACCAAAGGCAGCGGCCAGACGCCATGGAGCCGCGCCGGCGATGGCCGGCTGACCCTGAAGGGCGCCGTGCGCGAGATATTGGCGACCGAAATGCTCGAAGCGCTGGGGGTTGCGACGTCGAGAACCCTGTCGGTCATCGAGACCGGCGAGGCGCTTGATCGCAGTGATGAACCGTCCCCAACGCGCGGCGCCGCGCTGGTGCGGCTCAACCACAGCCATGTCCGCTATGGCAGTTTCCAGCGCCCGGCCTGGTTCAAGGATGCAGCGGCGCTGACCCGGCTGACCGATTATGCCGTGCGGCATTTTGTGGGTGATGCGGCGGGTGACACGCCTGCCGCCCGCCTGCTCGATCATGCCGTCACCGGCGCCAGCCGGCTGGCGGCACAGTTCATGGTGGCGGGGTTCGTCCACGGCGTGCTCAATACCGACAATATCAATATCACGGGCGAAAGTTTCGATTACGGCCCCTGGCGCTTCGCCCCGGCCTGGGACGCCGATTTTACCGCCGCCTATTTCGATCACCATGGCCTCTACAGCTTCGGCCGCCAGCCCGAGGCGCTGCAATGGAATGTCTATCAACTCGCCGGCGCACTGCGGCTGATTGCGCCGCTGGAGGAGCTCCGGCCGCCGCTGGAGGCATTCCCGGCGCGGTATGAGGCGGTCCTCACGGTGGCAATGCTCGCTCGGCTCGGCATCGCCGCGACCGATGCCGCCACTGACCGCACGCTGGTCAAGGCCATCGAAAGCGCGCTGGCTGAAAGCCGCATGTCCCCCGATCGCTTCTGGTTCGATTGGCGCGGTGGCCAGCGCCGCGCGGGTTCGCCCGCCGATGCGGTCTATGAGGGGGAGGCGTTTGCCGCCTTCCGCACTGCCATTGCCGGGCGGGCCGGGGCATTGCCCGATCACGCCTATTGGGGCGACGCCGCGCCCTGCACCATGTTGATCGATGAAGTCGAGGCGCTATGGGCGCCGATTGCGGCGAGTGATGATTGGGCGCCGCTATACGCCAAGATCGCGGCAGTGCGGCGGCTGGGCGAGGCAATGCGGGGCTGATTCTTCCTCTCCCGCCTGCGGGAGAGGCGAGCGACGGCGAAGCCGGCCCGGGTGAGGGTGTTTTTCCTGTGCCGACGCTGGGAACACCCTCACCCGCCGCGCGCGACGAAGGTCGCCTTCGCGACGCCGCGCGAATCGCTTCTCCCGCAAGGGAGAGAGGACGAAGGGGCGCCCCCGCCCCTGTCCTACACGCACCAGATCGGTTACAAGAATTGGCGTGGGCTCTTTGAGATTGGCAGTATGATCCGGTCCCCG
>JANYCM010000328.1 GCA_025360285.1 Sphingomonadales bacterium | reverse complement strand
CGACTGTCGACACAGAGTAAAGCCGGGTCCCGGGTCAAGCCCGGGATGACAATGCAGACTCGATCCAGGAAAAAATGCTCTAACGCCCTGCCCGCGCGACCGGAGGTCGCTTCGGGCGACGGGGCGATGTAGAAACTACATCTTCTTCTTCACATCATCGGCGGCCTTGGTGGTGGCCTTGCCGACCGAGCTGACATCCTTGCCGGCGCCGGCAACGGTATTGCAGGCGGCGAGCGCCATGGTGGCGGCGACGAGCGTGATGATGGCGGTGGTGCGCATGGTGGGTCCCCTTTTGACAGTCCGGCCAATGTGCCAGCGACCGGGCGGCGCGGCAACCGGCATTTGCGGCCTGGCGGCAGCGTCATTTGAACTCGGGCAGCGCTTCGGCTAGACGCTGCCCGGCAGCCTCCATCCCCCCATTCGAAAGCCCAAGCCCCGTGGCCTATCAATACGCCTATGTCATGAAGGGTCTGTCCAAGACCTATCCCGGTGCCGCCAAGCCGGCGTTCAAGGACGTCACGCTCAGCTTTTTGCCCGGCGCCAAGATCGCCATCATCGGGCCCAACGGCGCCGGCAAATCGACGCTGATGAAAGTCATCGCCGGCATCGACAAGGAATATCAGGGCGAAGCCTGGGCCGCGGAGGGCATCACCGTCGGCTATCTGCCGCAGGAACCGCAGCTCGATCCCACCAAGGACGTGCGCGGCAATGTCATGGACGGGGTGCGGCCGGTCGCCGACCTGGTCGATCGCTTCAACGCCATCAGCACCGAAATGGCCGACCCGCAGGATGATACCGACTTCGACAAATTGCTCGAAGAAATGGGGACGTTGCAGGAAAAGATCGACGCGGTGGATGGCTGGACGCTGGATAACCAGCTTGAAATCGCCATGGACGCGCTGCGCTGCCCGCCGGGGGATTCGCCCGTCGACAAGCTGTCGGGCGGCGAAAAGCGCCGGGTGGCGCTGTGCAAGCTGCTGCTGGAAAAGCCCGACATCCTGCTGCTCGATGAACCGACCAACCATCTCGATGCCGAAAGCGTCCAGTGGCTGGAAAATCATCTGAAGGAATACAAGGGGATGGCGATCCTCGTCACCCATGATCGCTACTTCCTCGATAATGTCGTGAAGTGGGTGCTGGAGCTGGACCGCGGCCGTGCCATTCCGTTCGAGGGCAATTATTCCGACTGGCTGGAGGCCAAATCCAAGCGCATGGCGCAGGAGGAACGCGAGGACGAAAGCCGCGAAAAGGCGATTCGCGACGAATTGCAGTGGATTCGTTCCAGCGCCAAGGCGCGCCAGACCAAGTCCAAGGCGCGTATCAAGGCGTTCGACGAACTCGTCGAGAAACAGGCCAACCGCCGGCTGGGCAGTGCGCAGATCCTCATCCAGATCCCCGAGCGCCTGGGCAATACGGTTATCGAAGCCAATAATCTGTCAAAGTCCTATGGCGACAAATTGCTGTTCGAGAATTTGAGCTTCAGCCTGCCGCCGGGCGGCATTGTCGGCATCATCGGGCCCAATGGCGCCGGCAAGACCACGCTGTTCCGCATGATCACCGGCCAGGAAACCCCCGATGATGGCAGCATCCGCATCGGCGACACGGTGAAACTGGCGTACGTTGACCAGAGCCGCGACGCGCTGGCGGCGGGCAAGAATGTTTGGGAGGAAATATCCCAGGGCCAGGACAAATTCTATTTCGGCAAGAATGAAGTGCTGACGCGGGCCTATGTGGGCGCCTTCAACTTCAAAGGCGCCGACCAGCAGAAGAAGGTCGGGCAGCTTTCGGGCGGGGAACGCAACCGCGTCCATATGGCCAAGATGCTGGTCAAGGGCGGCACTGTGCTGCTGCTCGATGAACCGACCAATGACCTTGATGTCGAAACCTTGCGGGCGCTGGAAGAAGCGCTGGAAAGTTTCGCCGGCTGCGCCGTGGTCATCAGCCATGACCGCTTCTTCCTCGATCGCCTGGCAACGCACATCCTCGCCTTCGAAGGCAACAGCCATGTCGAATGGTTCGAAGGCAATTTCGAAGCCTATGAGGAAGACAAGCGCCGCCGCCTGGGCGATGCGGCGGATCGGCCGACGGCGCTGACTTATAAAAAACTTACGCGGTAAAGCTACCAGTGCCAGCCGATGCCGGCGCGGACGCTGCGCGGGCGTAGCGGCGTCGTCTGGTCACGAACCGCATAGGTTATTGGATTGCCCAAGGCGAAGATATTGTCGTTGCGGTTGGTCAGATTGTCGATGGTCAGCGAGGCATCGAAGGCGCCGCGCTGCCAGCCGCCGGACAGGCTGACGACGGCATAGCGGCCCTGGCTGATATCAAGCACATTGCCCGGCCCCAGCACCGACCGGCCGACATAGCGCGCCGTGCCGCCGACGCGGATTTCACCGCTGCCGAGCGTCCAGCGATAGGAAATATCCAGCGTGGCGGCGAGCGGCGGGGTTTCGGGCAGCCGCTGGTTGCTGGTGGTGGAGGAGGCGGCGATCGCGCCATCGACGCGGTTCTGGGTATAAAGGAACGCCAGCGCGGCGCGCAGGCCGGGCAGCGGCACCCATTCGGTATCGGCCTCCAGCGTATAGATATCGGCATTGCCGATATTGGAGGTGAAGGGCTGGCCGAAGCGGTTGAACAGATCGGCCTGGATATTGTTCCAGCGCGCGAACGAGGCGCTGGTTGAAAAGGCCAGCCCGGTCACGCCGCTGCGTTCATGGCGCAGGCCGATTTCGCCGACATAGATCGAATCCGATTGGAAGTCCGCCACCCGGCCGACGCCGCGCGCCACCGCGAGGCCGCCGGTGCGATAGCCCGATTGCACCCGCGCATAGGCGGCAAGGCCGGGCGCCAGCCGCCACGACAGCGCCAGCGTCGGATCGAAACGCCGGGTCGATCGGCCGCGGACGAAATTGGCGGCGCGCGGCTGTGCCGATGGTTCGCCATCGGTGCGCGCCGCGGTGCCGCGGCCGCCAAAGGTGATCGACAGCGCCGGCGTGACGGGCAGGGTGAGTTCGGCGAATACCGATCCGCTTTGCGTCACATTGGTGACGCCGATCAGTTCGATGGGATCATCGACCGGCCCCAGCCGCCGCGATTGCATGTCGCGATCATAAAGAAAGGCCGCGCCGACCACCCAGGACGGCCCGGCCGGCACCGACCGCGACAGCCGCATTTCCTGGGTGACGAGCAAATTGCTTTCATCATTTTCATAGGCGGTGAGGATGGCCTTGCTGCTGATCTTGGTGGCATCGAAGACGTCGCTGGCATGGCGTGTGACCAGGCCGGTGGCGGAGACGAGCTGCAAGCCGCTGTCCCAATTCTTGGTGATGACGACCCGGCCGGCGAGGATGTCATTGTGAAACGGCTGCGGCAGTGCGGATCGCCGGGCAATCGGCCCCACGGCGGCATCGGCATAGGGCGCGTCGCGCGCATCGATGGCCTGGCCGAGCAGCCCGGCATCAACGCTCCAGCCGTCACCGGGATCGATGCGCAGCGCGGCGCGGCCACCGACCGTGTCGGTTTCGTTGACATTCTTCAGCTTGCGGTAAGTGTCGTCAATATAGCCGCCGTCGCGGCTGGCATAGCCGACCAGCCGCAGCCCGACATGATCGGTAATGACCGGCAGGTTGATCATGCCGCTGGCATCATAACCCAGCGCGCCGCCCGCCAGCATCGTGCTGCCGGCGGCGAGCGAGGCATGGCGATTGGCCAGATCGACGGGGTTGGGCGACATGCGGATGATGCCGCCGATGGCGCCGGCGCCGTATAGCGTGCCTTGCGGGCCTTCCATCACCTCGATACGGGCGATGTCATAGGTGTTCAGCGCCGGCTGCGGCCCGGAATAGCCCAGTTGCACATCGCCGAAATAGACCGTGGCGGTCGATTGCGTGGCGCCGTTGAAGCTGCTGTCGGCGATGCCGCGGATGAAGATCTTGTTGCGGCCGGCGCCGAGCTCGGTGTTCTGCAATATTGGGGCGGCGCGGGCGACATCATCCAGATCGGCGACGGTATCGGAGGCGGCCCGCCGGTCCAGCCCGCCGACGACAGTGATGCTGCCCGGATAGCGCAGCAGGCTGATATGCTGCTTGCTGGCGGTGACGATGATATCGGTTGGCTCGGCCGCAGGCAGCGGCGGGCGTTTGCGGGCTTCGGGGCGCGGTTCGGGGCGCGCGGCGCGGACGATGCGAAAGCTGTTGCGGTCAACCACGACTGCCTGAAAGCCGGTGCCGGCGAGCAGCCGGTCGAGCGTGGCCGCAACGGATCCCTGAGGCGCCACCGGCCGCACCCGGATCCGGTCCAGCCCGGCCTCGGTGCTGATGATATCGACCCCGCTGCGCGCCGACAGCGCCGTCAGCGCAGCCGACAATGTTTGCGGGGTATCAGCATCAATTGTGGCGGCGCGCGCTCCCGGGGCTGCCAGCGTCAGCAGTGCCAGCGCCAATATTGGCTGGCGGGGCCACTTCCGGCCGGGTGAGGAACCAATGCTCGCCATCGTGTCGCCATTTTGCCCCGACGAGCGATGCAATATGGGGTATGTCCTTCGCTGCTATGCCCGAAAAACTGACCATGCCGGTAAAGGGCCGGGCCGACAAGCCGGCATCAAGCACCATCGTTACACCATAGAGACGATGCACCGCTTCGGCGAGCCGTTCGAGCGGTTGACCGGCAAAGCTCAACCGGCCCTGGCGCCAGCCGCCGACGCTTTCGACGGCGACGCGGGTCAGGGTCAGGCGGTGGACATCCTCGCGCACCGCCAGCGCCGCGCCGGGGGTCAGCAGCATCGCCTGGCGGCCGGGTTGGAACATCACCGCACCTTCGGCGACCTGGACATCCAGTTGCGGCCCGCTGCGCAGCACGTTGAACACCGTGCCCATGTCACGCAGCGTCAGCCCGCCGGACTGGACGGTGAAGGGGTTTCTGGCATCGTGGCGAACATGGAAGGTCGCTTCGCCGGCATCGAGCATTGCCAGCCGGGCCTTGCCGTCCTGGACGCGCAGCCGGCTGCCGCCGCTCAATTCGATGCGGGTGCCATCGTCCAGCGCCAAGTCGCGGCGTTCGCCGGGTTGGGTGGTGATGGTGGTGAAGCCGTCGCCGCCGCGGAGGGCCGGCATCACCAGCAAGGCGACCGCCACGCTGGCGGCCAGCGCGCCGCCGCCGCCGGCAACCCACAGCCAGCGCGAGCGCGGCGGGCGCAAAACCGTTGCACGCACCGGCGGCGGCAGCAGATCGGGCCGCTGCGCCACATAGCTGTCATCCAGCGCCACCCGGTCAAAGGCGGCGGCATGGGCGGGATCGGCCTCCAGCCACAGGATGAACGCCTGCCAATCGGCCGTCGTCATCGTGGACTGCTGCATGTGCCAATCGATCGCCTGATCGATGATGGCGGAATGGGCGATGTTGTTGGGCTGGGTCGTCACGACTCCTGCTCTCCTTCAATCCACAGACGTCGCCCGGCGTCCGAACCCGCAGTGGCCGCGTTGGCATCATGCAGATGGCGATAGGCGCGCTTCAACAATTTTTCGACACCGCTGATGGTAATGCCCAGCCGTTCGGCGATTTCGCGGTGCGAAACGGCTTCAATGCGGAACATGCGCAGCGCCTGGCGCATCCGGTCGGGCATGGCGGCGAGAATGCCATCGACCTGGCGCAGATCATCGCGCGCGATCAACAGGCGTTCGGCATCGGGCAGTTCGCCGGCGACTGGTTGCAGATCGAACCAGGCGCCATCCCGCGCCTGGCCGCGCGCCGCCGACAGCCGGCGATCGGCGGCCAGATTGGCGGCCATGCGGTACAGATAGGCATTGGGCTGGGCGATCGGCCCGCTGGCCAGTTGCGCCAGTTTCAGCCACATGTCCTGCAGCGCGTCTTCAGCGGCATCGCGGTTGCCCAGCCGCGCGGTGAGCAGCCGCAACAGCATCGGCCGTTCGGTGAGGAATACCGCGCGCAGCCCGGTTGCCGCGCCGCGATCATTGCCGCTGCTGGTGCTGCGGTTATCGGGGTGGCTATCGGCGCGGTCATCATCGTCCGACACACGGAACTCCATTGCTTCGCGTGCCCCCGTTTCGCCATGCCACAACATGACGGCAAAGCAAGGGCCGCTGGCCCCGCCAGCGCCCGCCGTCCCGCTGCGTGCCAAGGCCGCCGCCGACATCAGCCAAAGGTCCCGGCGGGCGCAAAGCCACAGGCGGCGGCAATCGCGGCGATCGGCATGGTGCCCAGCGCCTGCGCTTCGCGCTTGCGGCCGGAGGCGATGCTGTCACCGGCCAGATCACCGGCGCCAGGGTGGCACATGACCAGGTGCATCTTGCCAGGCCGGCGCAGGAAGCGTGGGAACAGCTGGCTGTAATCGCTGGCAAAATCATAGTGGCCGCCGAAACTGTCATTGCAGGCCAGGCCATGATCGGCGGCGGCGCGGGCCAGGCCACGTGATTCGAGCGCGCTGGCGGCGGCCTTGCCGGGGAAGGGGCGGGCGAGGATGCCGGCCAGGCTGTCAGCGCAATTGCGGACCCAGGCACCCGGTGCCCGCCAGGCGGTTTCGGTGAGCACCAGGTCGCGGATGCCGGCGAGCAGGTGGGCATGCTGATGGCCATCCACAAAGGCCGGCGGCCGGCCCATGGCGTCTTCAAAACGGTTGAACTGGGCAATGATTTCGGCGTGCAATTCGGCGCGCAGTGCGGGCTGGTTCAGCCGTTTGAGTACCGACAGGCGGGTCAGTTGGTCACAGCTGAACATCTTGCCATCGGGGGCCAGCCGGGTCATCGCCGACAGCGGTTTTTCATCGGTCAGCACCAGATGCAACCCGATTTCGACGCTGGCGGGGAGGTCCTTCAGCAGCGCCGCATCGGTGGTCCAGCCAGGGCAGACCGCCATGCAACTGATGGCGTTGAGCCGGCCCTGATGGGCGAGATCGGCGATGACCGCGCTGATGCCCGGCGAAAAGCCGAAATCATCGGCGCAAAGCACCAGCCGCGGGCGATCCGGGGTGGCGGGCTGGGTGGTATGCTGGCCCATGGGTCAGGCCATCGCCGGCTGGAAGCCGCGTTCGCGGATGCGGTCGCTGGTCAGCCGCCGGGCTTCGAGGCGGCGTTTGAGAAAGCCATAGAAGAACTGGTCGCGCAGCACCCGCGGCGTGAAATGATAGGCGAGGCGCTCCACCAGCGTCCAGCGGATCGAATCGCGATCACGGTCGCGGTTGGCCGGGGTGCACCAGAAACCGGCGCTATAGGCGATTTCGCCCTGTTTGTTGACACGGTGGATGATCTCATGATCCTCCAGCACCAGGTTCCAGCGCCGGGCATCGAAGCCGCCGGCGCGGCGCAGGCTGGCCGTGCAGAATGCCTGGCCGGCG
>JANYCM010000327.1 GCA_025360285.1 Sphingomonadales bacterium | reverse complement strand
CTCCCAAGCTGGTCCAGTCAATGTATTTCGAAGGCAACAGCGCCACCTGGGCGCACCAGGATACCTATTACCTGGACAGCGAAAGCCTCGGCGCCATGGCGGCGGGCTGGATCGCGCTGGAGGATATTGCCCCCGGTGCCGGGCGTTTCTACATCTACCCCGGCAGCCACCGCATCGATGTCGGCAAGAACGGCGGCGATTTCGACATTGCCTTCAACCATGAACGCTACAAGCAATTGATCATCGACCTGATTGCGCAATTCAAGCTGGAATGCCGCGCCCCCGCCCTGGCCAAGGGCGATGTGCTGATGTGGAACGCCCGCACCATCCATGGCAGCCTGATGACGAATCAGCCGGACCATTCACGATCATCGCTGACGGTGCATTTCATCCCCGAACACCATCGCTTCCTGCAATTCCAAAGCCGCATCCGCCGCCTGTCGGTCGATCATTACAAGGGCCTCGCCGTCCACCGCCCGAAAAACCAGGATCGCTGGCAGAACCGCGCCATGCTGAAGATTGAAACGACGTTCCCCGGCCCCTATCGCTTCCTGCGTGACCGCGCCGTCAAGCTGCTGACGCGCTGAACCGCGGCAAACACCACCACAATGTCACCACCGCCCGCAACGGCCGACACCGGTTTGACGGTGATCGTCCTCACCCATGATGAAGCCCGGCATATCGCGCGCTGCCTGGCATCGGTCGCCGGGCTGGCGACGCGGCTGATCGTCGTTGACAGCGGTTCAAGCGATGGCAGTTGCGCCCTGGCCCGCGCCGCCGGGGCGGAAGTCATCCACCACGACTGGACCAATTATGCGCAGCAGTTCAACTGGGCGACCGACCATTGCGGCGTCACCACCGGATGGACGATGCGGCTCGATGCCGATGAAGTCGTCGATGCCCGACTGGCGGCCAGCATCGCGCGCTTCATCGCCGAAACCCCGGCCGACAGCCCGGTGGCCGGCGTCACCATCGATCGCGCCATTCATTTCCTCGGCCGCAAGATCCGCTGGGGCGGCATGTATCCCACCAAGGTCATCCGGCTGTGGCGCAGCGGCCGCGGCCGCGTTGAAAACCGCTGGATGGACGAACATGTCGTCGTCCAGGGCGGGGTCGTCCATATTGCCGGCGAAATTGCCGACATCAATCTGAACTCGATCGGCTGGTGGACCGCCAAGCACAACGGCTATGCCACCCGCGAAGCCATCGACCAATTGACCATCGATACCCGCCTGCCGCCGGCCGGGGACATGGGGCGCCAGGCGCGGCGCAAGCGCTGGTTGAAGGACAATCTTTATGCCCGGCTGCCGCTTGGCGTACGGCCAATGCTGTATTTCCTCTATCGCTATATCGTGCTGCTCGGCTTTCTCGATGGCTGGCAGGGGCTGGCCTTTCATGGCCTGCAGGGCTTCTGGTATCGTTTCCTTGTCGATTCCAAGATCGCCGAGCTGCGGCAATTGATGGCCGAACGCCGCCAGGACCTGGCGACCGTGGTGGGCGCCGAATATGGCCATCGCCTGTAGAGGCAGGCCTTTCGCGCCCCCCGCCGGCATGCTTTACTGGCGCCCTGCACGGCCAACAGGGGCATTCATGATCCATAATTTCCGCCACCGGCTTCTTGCCGCCACCATTATCCTCGCCGCGCCGGCCCTGGCGCTGGCCCAGACCGACCCGATGACCACCGATACGGTCGCCAAATATGACATCGTCCAGCCCCAGGCCGATTATATCCGCCGCGAGGTGATGATCCCCATGCGCGACGGCGTGAAGCTGTTCACAGTCATCGTCATGAAGAAGGGCACGGCGCACGGCCCGATGCTGCTGACCCGCACGCCCTATGACGCCGGCAAGACGACGATGCGCAACCGCAGCCAGACGATCACCGAAATCCTGCCGATCTCCGACACCGACTATGTCAACGACGGCTATATCCGCGTTTATCAGGATGTCCGCGGCATCCACGCCTCCGAAGGCGATTATGTCATGGTGCGGCCGCTGCACGGGCCCTTGAACCCCACCAGCGTTGATCACGCCACCGATGCTTATGACACCATCGACTGGCTGGTGAAGAATGTCCCCGAATCGAACGGCAAGGTCGGCATCACCGGTTCCTCCTATCCTGGCTTCACCTCGCTGATGGCGCTGATCGATCCGCATCCGGCGCTGAAGGCCGCCGTGCCGCAAAGCCCGATGGTCGATGGCTGGATCGGCGATGACTGGTTCCACAACGGCGCCTGGCGGCAATCGAACTTCGACTATGTGGCGCAGCAGACCGCCAAGAAGGGCGATGGCCCGGTCCCCTATGGCGTCGATGATGATTATGACGCCTATATGCGCGCCGGGTCCGCCGGTGATTTCGCCCGCAGCTTCGGCCTGGAGGTCTTCCCCTTCGTCCGCAAGCTGATGGAACATCCCGCCTATGACGCTTACTGGCAGGAACAGGCGGTCGACAAATTGCTCGCCAAACGCCCGCTGACGGTGCCGACGATGCTTGTCGTCGGGCAATGGGACCAGGAAGACAGTTATGGCGCCCCCGCCGTCTACAAGGCACTGGCGGGGTCGCCCGGCACCGCCGGCCGGTTGTCCCTCGTCATCGGCCCGTGGCGGCACAGCGGCGTCAATTACAATGGCAGCAGCCTGGGCGCGCTGCCCTGGAGCGGCGATACTGCGCTGGAATTCCGCCGGACGGTGATGAAGCCCTTCCTCGATCGTTACCTGAAGGACGGCGCGCCCCAACCGCCAACGCCCGCCGCCTTCACCTATGCCACCGGCATCAACCAGTGGCAGGCCAGCCCGCAATGGCCAGCGGGCAAGCCGGTGCCGCTCTATCTCCAGGCCAGCGGCGGGCTGGGCTTTGACAAGCCGGCCGCGGCGAGCCGCGATACCTATGTCTCCGACCCGGCCAAGCCGATCCCGTTCGTGCCGCGCCCGGTGCATCTGCGGGATCGGGATGTCTGGGGCCCCTGGCTCGTCTCCGACCAGCGCTTCGTCGCCGACCGGCCCGATGTGCTGAGCTACACGACGCCCGTTCTCGACAAGCCGGTGCATATCGCCGGCGCGCCCCAAGTCGACCTGTTCGCCGCGACCAGCGGCAGTGACAGTGACTGGGTGGTCAAGCTGATCGACGTGTACCCGGCCGAATCATCGAACGCGCCGAAACTCGCCGGCTATCAACTGCCGGTCGGCATCGAAATCTACCGCGGCCGCTATGTCCATGGCCAGGCCACCCCGGCAGCGCTGACCCCAGGCAAGGTGGAGAATTACCGATTCGGGCTGCCGAATGTGAACCATGTCTTCCTGCCCGGCCACCGCATCATGGTGCAGGTGCAATCGAGCCTGTTCCCGCTGTACGATCGCAACCCGCAGACGTTCGTGCCCAATATCTTCAACGCCAAAGCCGGCGACTACAAGCCGGCGACCCAGACCATCGAGCACAGCCCCGGCAAGGCCAGCGCGGTGTGGTTGCCGGTGGTCCCCTGAAACGAAAACGGCGCTTCCTTGCGGAAGCGCCGTTTTGTCGGTGGTGGAGCCTAACGGGATCGAACCGTTGACCTCTACAATGCCATCGTAGCGCTCTCCCAGCTGAGCTAAGGCCCCATGACCGTCGTGATCATCCGTCTGGTCCGGATGAAGGACGCGCCGGTTATGACAAAGGCGGTTGAGGCGCAAGCGGTTTTCGCATCCGGCACCGAAATTCACCGGAATTGTTGCCAGCCGGTGGCAGCGCTGCGATAGGCTGTGGTCCATCCGTACCGCCACACCGAATGCCACCCTGACCGAGTTGGGACCCTGACCGATGCGCGACTATCTGCGCCGCACCCTGCGTCGATTCGGCTATGACCTGCATCGCTATCTGCCGGAATCCTCACCCGATGCGCAGGTGCAGGCTCTGCTGACCGGTTTTGCCCCTGATCTGGTGCTCGATATCGGGGCCAATAGCGGCCAATATGGCCGCTCCCTGCGCGCGCTGGGCCATGCCGGGCGTATCGTGTCGTTTGAACCGCTGGCCGCTGCCCATGCGGCGCTGCTGGCGACCAGCGCCGGCGATCCCGGCTGGACCATCGCCCCCAGGGCCGCGATCGGCGATCATGAAGGCCTGATTTCCATCAACATCGCCGGCAATTCGGCCAGTTCGTCACTGCTGCCGATGCTGGGCAGCCACCGCGATGCGGCACCCCACGCCAATTACATCGGCACTGAGATGGTGCCGATCACCCGGCTCGACAGAGCGGCGCCGGCGCATATCGGCAGCGCGGCCCAGATCCATGTCAAGATCGATACCCAGGGCTATGAAACCCAGGTGCTGGCCGGCGGCACGGCGACCATTGCTGCGGCGGCATCGATACAGATCGAAATGTCGCTGACGCCGCTGTATGAAGGCCAGGCGACATATGAGGCGCTGATGGCCGATCTCGCCGCACGGGGCCTGGTGCTGTGGGGCTTGTGGCCCGGCTTTGCCGACCCCGCCACCGGGCGCATCCTGCAAGCCGAGGCGCTATGGGCGCGGCCCGAACGCCACAGGGCGGCGCGGGCATAGCGCAATTTTCACGAACAAAACCCTGTCATCCCAGCGTCTGCCGGGATGACAGTGGTGGCCGGAATGACGCGTTATGGCGCCCTCAACCCCCCGCTTCAGCTTTCCTCGTCTTCGCCGCCGGTAACCACGGTGCCAAGATCGTCATCATCGCCCAGATCGACATCCGGGGCCTGGGCGGCATCATCGTCGCCATCCAGGTCCAGATCCTCGTCAACGGCATCAACCGCGCCTTCTTCGGTCTGCGCGGTCGGCTTGGCCTGTTCGAACGGCGTCGTCTGCTTCGATTTGAGCACGGGTTCCGGCACCCAGGCATAGCCACAGGCAATGCAGGTGACCGGCTCATCCTTGGTCAGATCATAAAAACGCGTGTTGCATTTCGGGCAGGCACGCTTGGTGCCCCATTCAGCCTTGACCACAATTTTCTCCGCGAGACCGGGGGGTGCAAATCGACGCCCCGATAAAGCCGGGCGCATTGCCACACGCCGCCGCCGCTGTCAAAGCGCAGCGCCATGAACGATGCCCCTTTACCCCTCTCCCTCACGGCAAACGGCCCGCTTTCCGGCACCGTCACCGTCCCCGGCGACAAGTCGATCAGCCACCGGTCGCTGATGCTCGGCGCGCTGGCGGTCGGCGAAACCGTCATCGACGGCTTGCTGGAAGGCGAGGACGTTCTCGCCACCGCCGCCGCCATGCGCGCCATGGGTGCCCAAATCGAAAAACGCGGAAGCCGCTGGCACGTCCATGGCGTCGGCGTCGGCGGCCTGCTGCAACCGCAAGTGGCCCTCGACATGGGCAACAGCGGCACCTCGACCCGGCTGCTGATGGGCCTGATCGCCAGCCACCCGATCACCGCTACGTTTGTGGGCGATGCATCGCTGTCAAAACGCCCGATGGGCCGGGTGATCGATCCGCTGTCGCAAATGGGCGCCAGCTTCAGCGCCGCGCCGGGAGGGCGCCTGCCGCTGACCATGACCGGCCTGTGCCCCGCCGTGCCGCTCCGCTACACGCTGCCGGTCGCCTCGGCGCAGGTCAAATCGGCGGTGCTGCTCGCCGGGCTCAACACGCCGGGGCACACGGTCGTCATCGAACCCGTCGCCACCCGCGACCATAGCGAGCGGATGCTCGCCGGCTTCGGCGCCGACCTGACGGTCGAAACCCAGGGCGGCACCCGCATCATCACCCTGAAAGGCGAGGCCGAGCTGCGCCCCCAGGCGCTCACCGTCCCCGGTGATCCGTCCTCCGCCGCCTTCCCGCTCGTCGCCGCGCTCATCGTTCCCGGTTCGGACATCACCATCGCCAATGTCGGCATGAACCCCACCCGGGCCGGGCTGGTGAAGGTGCTGCAGGCGATGGGCGCCGATATCAGCGTGGTCCAGCCGCGCAGTGTCGGCGGCGAACCTGTCGCCGACCTCCATGTCCGCCACAGCCCGCTGACCGGCATCGAGGTGCCGCCGGACAGCGCCCCCAGCATGATCGACGAATACCCGATCCTGTTCGTCGCTGCCGCCTTCGCCAGCGGCCGGACGGTGATGCGCGGCCTCGAAGAACTCCGCGTCAAGGAATCAGACCGCATCGCCGTCATGGCCGCGGGGTTGCAGGCGTGCGGCATCCCCTGCACCGAACACGCCGATGGCTTGACCGTCGCAGGCACCGGCGGCGACCCCGTTCCCGGCGGCGCCACCGTCCCCGCCCATCTCGACCACCGCATTGCCATGAGCCTGGCGGTCCTCGGCCTCCACGCCCGCGCGCCCGTCACCATCGACGACGCGCGTCCGATCGCGACAAGCTTTCCGGGGTTTGTGGCGATGATGCAGGCGTTGGGGGCAGACCGGCGCTGACTATTACCGGTTGACAGCGACAAGCCCCGTCAGAGAGAACTGACAAAGCAAGCAAGAGCATTATTCCGCCGCCGCCGCCCGCCGCCCGAATCGCGCCAGCATCGCATCCACACTCAACCGCGCCGCATCGCCGGTGCCATAGGGCAAGGCCGCCTCCGCCATGCGGCCGATGGCGTGCGCATCCCCCAGCAGCCCGCGCACGGCGGCGATGATCGCGGCGCTGTCGGTGCCGACCAGCCGCGCATTGCCGGATTGCAGGCCCTCCTGGCGTTCCGTCACATCGCGCAGCACCAGCACCGGCAGGCCGAGCGCCGGGGCTTCCTCCTGCACGCCCCCCGAATCGGTCAGGGCGAGGGTGGCGCGCTGCATCAGCCATACGAACGCCGGGTAATCCAGCGGTGGCAGCAGATGCACGCCGGCCCTCTCAGCCAGCGCCGCCTGCACCGCGCCGGCGACCGTCGGATGCGGGTGGACGGGCAGCACGATCTCGGCATCTTCTGCCAACGCCAGCAGCGCCTTCAGGATCGCCGCCAGCCGCACCCCGTGATTCTCCCGCCGGTGCACGGTGGCGAGCAGCAGCGGCCGCCGCCGGTCAATGCCGGCAAAGCGCCGCGCCAGCGTCGCCGCCAGCGCCGTATCGCGTGCCAGCCGCGCCTGCATCCAATTGAGCGCCGCGATGCCGGTATTGCCGGTGATGCGGATCGCCACCGGCGCAATGCCCTCGCCGATCAGCGCCGCGCGCGCGCCGGTGGTCGGCGCCAGGTGCAGGTCCGCCATCTGCGCAATGGCGCGGCGGTGCATTTCCTCGGGGAAAGGTTCGTCGCTGCCCGATCGCAGCCCGGCCTCGACATGCACCAGCGGCAGCCGCGCATAGGCCGCCGCCTGGGCCCCGGCAAAGGCCGTCGCGGTATCGCCCTGGACGATCACCGCCGCCGGGCGCAGCGCCGCAAACCGCCGGGCCAGCGCCGGGACCAGCGTGCCGACAACCTCTGCCGGCGTCTGGGCATGGCGCATGATGTCAAGATTTTCGTGCGCCACCAGGCCAAATGCCGCCAGCGCATCATCGAACAATTCAAGATGTTGCCCGGTGGCAAGCAGCATTGGATGCTGCCATCGGGCCTGTAATTCAAGAATGACCGGTGCCAGCTTCACCGCTTCGGGGCGCGTTCCCGCCACGAAAAGGAAAACCTCTTCCGGCGTCGCCCCCATCGCCATTTGCGCACGCTAATTTGGCACAGCGCACGTCGCAACCATTATTGTGCGGTTTACTGCCGTTTTGAATGCGTCTCCCGCCGCTTGGCGAATCCCGCCCGAACCGACTAGGAACGCGGGCATTCCGAACCGACAGGCCACCGCTTTGACCACCCCCACCGCCCTTATCATCGCCGTCGATGGCCCCGCCGCCAGCGGCAAGGGCACCATCGCCCGCGCGCTGGCCCGGCGGTTCGACCTGCCGCACCTTGATACCGGCAAGCTGTACCGCGCCACCGGCCTCGCCGTGCGGCTGGCGGGGCTGGACCCGGCCGATGCCGCCGCCGCCGCCGCCGCCGCACGGCAGCTCGATCCGGCGCTGCTCGATGACCCCGATCTGATGAGCGGGGAGAACGCCCAGGCCGCCTCCATCGTGTCAGCGCATCCGGCGGTCCGCGCCGCGCTTCTGGAAACCCAGCGCGCCTTTGCCGCGCAACCGGGCGGCGCCGTGCTCGATGGCCGTGATATCGGCACGGTGATCGCGCCGCACGCGCCGGCAAAGCTGTTCGTCACCGCGGCGCCGGAGGTGCGCGCCGGCCGCCGCCATGCGGAGCTCAGCGCCAACGGCTTCGCCCAGGATTTCGCCAGCGTGCTCGCCGATATCCTGGCCCGCGATGCCCGCGATTCGGGCCGCGCCGATGCCCCGCTACGCCGCGCCGATGACGCTGCCTTGCTCGATACCAGCGATCTGGCTATAGACACGGCCGTCCAGCGGGCGATTCGGCTTGTCGAAGCCGCGCTGCTGCGGGACGGCCAGCAATAGGCAAACGGCGCTGCGGTTCATCCGCCGCGCCATTTTGGCTTTCCGGGTCACGAAAAGGAGCGGCCGGCATGGTGCCACCGCGACGACGACGAACAGCCGGCAATGGTGCAGGCTGAGAGACTTCACGACGGGGCAGCAATCCCGCGTGCCGGTTTCGCAAAGAAGGTTAAGACGTACATATGGCAACTGCCGCCCAGCCGACGCGCGATGATTTCGCAGCGATGCTTGAATCCAGCCTCGGCAAGAACCAGAGTTTTGAAGGACGGGTCGTAAAGGGCATCGTCACCGGCATCGAGAATGACCTCGCCGTCATCGACGTCGGCCTCAAGTCCGAAGGCCGCATTCCGTTGCGCGAATTCGCCGGCCTCGATGGCAAGCACGGCCTCAGCGTCGGCGATGAAGTCGAAGTCTTTGTCGATCGCGTTGAAAACGCCAATGGCGAAGCGATGCTCAGCCGCGATCGCGCCCGCCGCGAAGCCTCATGGGATGCCCTCGAAACCCAGTTCGCCGCCGGTGAGCGCGTCGATGGCATCATCTTCGGCCGCGTCAAGGGCGGCTTCACCGTCGATCTGAACGGCGCCGTCGCCTTCCTGCCGGGTTCGCAGGTCGATATCCGCCCGGTGCGCGATGTCACGCCCCTCATGAACCTGCCGCAGCCCTTCCAGATCCTGAAGATGGATCGCAAGCGCGGCAATATCGTCGTGTCGCGCCGTTCGATCCTCGAAGAATCGCGCGCCGAGCAGCGTTCGGGGCTGATCCTGTCGCTCGCCGAAGGCCAGATCGTCGATGGCACCGTCAAGAACATCACCGATTATGGTGCGTTCGTTGATCTGGGCGGCATCGATGGCCTGCTGCACGTGACGGACATGAGCTACAAGCGCGTCAATCACCCGTCGGAAGTGCTCAACATCGGCGATGTGCTGCGCGTCCAGATCGTCCGCATCAACCGCGAAACCCAGCGCATCTCGCTCGGTATGAAGCAGCTGGAGGCAGATCCCTGGACGACCGCCGCCGCCAAATATGCCGTCGACACCCGTCACAAGGGCCGCGTCACCAACATCACCGAATATGGTGCGTTCGTCGAACTCGAAGCCGGCATCGAAGGCCTGGTGCACGTCTCCGAAATGTCCTGGGTCAAGAAGAACGTCCACCCCGGCAAGATCGTTTCAACCAGCCAGGAAGTCGAAGTCGTCGTCCTGGAAGTCGATGAAGAAAAGCGCCGCATTTCGCTCGGCCTCAAGCAGGCCCAGCGCAATCCGTGGGAAGTCTTCGCCGAAACCCATCCGGTCGGCAGCCATGTCGAAGGCGAAGTCAAGAACGCCACCGAATTCGGCCTGTTCATCGGGCTGGATGGCGAAGTCGATGGCATGGTCCATATGTCGGACATCGCCTGGGGCCTCACCGGCGAACAGGCGCTGGCGCAGCACCACAAGGGTGAACGCGTCAAGGCCGTCGTCCTCGAAGTCGATATCGAAAAGGAACGCATCAGCCTGGGCATCAAGCAGCTTGATGAAAGCCAGGGCCCGCGCGTCATCGCCAGCACCGAAGGTCCGGCCGCGGCCGACAACCTCAAGAAGAACGACATCATCACGGCAACGGTCGTGGTCGCCCGCGATGGCGGCATCGATGTCCAGGTCGGCGACGATGGCCCCACCGTCTTCATCAAGCGCGGCGATCTCAGCCGTGACCGTGATGAGCAGAAGGCCGAACGCTTCCAGCCCGGCCAGAAGGTCGATGCGATGATCATCGGCTTTGAAAAGGGTCGCAAGCCGATGCTCAGCATCAAGGCGATGCAGATCAGCGAAGAAAAGGCCGCTGTCGCTCAATATGGCACGTCCGATTCGGGTGCCACCCTGGGCAACATCCTCGGCGCCGCCTTCAACAAGGCCAAGGAAGACGCCGACAAGTCCTGACGCCAGACTATCCACCGCCGCGCCGCCCCACCGGGCGGCGTGGCGGCTGGTTTTCTTGCATAATCATTACCGAAACGATTCATTCGGGCTTGACGCTTTGTCGCACCCGTCTAGAGTTATTGATCGTCGGGGAGGCCCGAAGGTTTTTTATCGGTTCAGCCGGGGCAGGGTGACGCAATGATCAGGTCCGAACTGGTTTCCGCGGTGGCCGATGCCAACCCGCATCTCACCGTGCGCGACGTGGAAAGCATCGTCGCCACTATCTTTGACCAGATCACCGCGGCGCTGGCTGCCGGCCGACGTGTTGAACTGCGCGGCTTCGGTGCCTTTTCCACCCGCGGCCGCGATGCCCGCACCGGCCGCAACCCGCGCACCGGCACCGCCGTCGCCGTGGATGCCAAGCGCGTCCCCTATTTCAAGCCCGGCAAGGAATTGCGCGAACGATTAAACGTCGCCTGACCTGCCGCCCTGCCCGGTCGCCGGGCATATTGTGGACGTGGCGAAACCGGTAGACGCAGCAGACTTAAAATCTGCTTCCCCCTGGGAGTGCGGGTTCGAGTCCCGCCGTCCGCACCAGATTTATCCATCGCCTGGCAAGACACTTGTCATGCTGAACTTGTTTCAGCACCCATCGCACTGTGGGAAAATATGTGGGGGTCGCACGCCGGATGCTGAAACAAGTTCAGCATGATGCGCATTGGCGATATCAAAGCGCTCGCCCCCGTCGGAGCCGCCCTTGATCTACATCCTCCTCAACATCGGCCCCATCCTTGCCGCCACGCTGGCGGGGCTCGCCTTCGGCCTCGTCTGGCACCGCCTGTCCGGCGCACCCGCCCTGCCCCGCCTCGCCCCGCTGCTCATCACCGCCGCGCTGGCCGAATTCTGGCTTGCCGCCATTCTTGCCGGTGCGCTCATCCTCGCCCCGCACCAGGCCAGCCCCTGGACGATGGCGATCGGCAGCGGCTTTGTCATCTGGATCGGCTTTGTGCTGCCCACCCTTGCCGTCACATCGCTGTACCGCGGCGTCCCGGCCCGCCGCATCGCCGCCGATTGCGGCCATTGGCTCGGCGCGATGATCGTTCAGGCGGTGGTCCTGCAAAGCCTCGGCCTGGTGCCGCCGCCGGCGTGAGGCTCGCCGCGTCTGCCTGCCCTCCATCGGCACGCC
Source organism: Sphingomonadales bacterium (assembly GCA_025360285.1). GTDB lineage: Bacteria > Pseudomonadota > Alphaproteobacteria > Sphingomonadales > Sphingomonadaceae > Sandarakinorhabdus. Next base: position 7,061 of record JANYCM010000327.1, on the reverse strand, counting down.
AAGGCCATCGAACGCCAGCGAGGGGATAATAAATCCGGCTTCTCGGTCCCCCGCAAAATTTGTGGCAACGCGCAAATTTGCTCTTGTTCAGACAAAATTAATTGTTCAAGTCTTCAGTTGTTGCTAACCCGGTTCAAACCTGCCGGGTCATTCTGAAGACCAGGCGGGAGCACAAAATATGCCGGCACGCACCAACCAACGTTTGGCCGTGTCTGCCGCGCTGCTGTTGCTGACCAGCGCCTGCTCGCCGCCGTCAGGCACGCAAAAGGACGGCCTTGTTCATTGGCGTCTGTTGCCGGGTTATGAATGGGTCAACCCCGGCACAATCTGGTCGTTCGAAACGCGCTGGGTCGCCGGTGCCGCCTATCCCGGACAGCCCAATATCCATGCGGCGGCGCAACCGGATTTCTGGCAGCCTGATCCCGGCTATGCCTGGGCCAGGGATGCAGACCCCAACGGCACGACAACGACTGAGACAACCCCCACGACCTATGACGCCATGGCACCCGCGCCGCCGCCGGCGACCGAATTGCGTCAGGATGGGTCGGTGCTGGATGTCATCTGGACGGCGGGCCTGGAACACCCGCACTGGCCGCATATCCGGTCGGACCCGACACCCAATCGCTGGCGCGCCGACAAGGGCTATAGTTTCGACAGCACCGCCGCCGGCGAATTGAAAGTATCCTGGTCACCGGGCACCCGCGATCCCGATCGTGCCCATATCATTGCCGCCGCCACCGAAGGCCAATGGGAACCGGAACCCGGCTATCAGGAAAGCCTTTTCGGCCCGGTCTGGACAGCCGGCACCATCCACCCGCGACAGGCCTGTCTGCGCGCCTCAAGCAATGAAGGCGTCTGGCTGCCGCTGGAGGGCTATCACTATGAACGCAATGATGTCGGCCGCATCGTCATCACCGAAAACAAGCACGAAACCGATTGGGCCAAGGTATTCTGGGGCACCGTCGGCGCCATCATTGGCCTGGGCAACTCCCAGACGCACGATGATGATTCAATGGTTGACCGGGCCGGGCACGCCGTTGCCAATGAAGTCGGCAAGGCCGGGCTGAACGCGGCAGCAGGCGAAGTGTTCGGCGGTTCGCCGGGGTCCTGCGCCGGGGTCATCCTGCCCGCGGATTGGAGCGCTGCCCCCACCGCAGCGCCGTAACCACCCCCCTATTTCTTCCCTAGAACCGCCAGCGCCGCCGCCGTCATCGCCTCCACCCCGGTGGCAATCGTCGGCGCGGGATCGGGCGCCCAGCCGCTGTTGTGCAGGGATGGGATCGCCGGGCCGCCCTTTTGCGCCGCATCCCATTGCGCCTGGGGCACGCCGCCGACCCAGAACATCACTGTCTGGATCGCGGGATCGGCAAGGCCGAACTGGTTGAAATCTTCACTGGCCATCGATGGTTCGCGGTCAACCACCCGCGCCGGGCCCAGCTTGGCGACCAGTGCCTTTTGCACCCGCGCCGCCAGCGCCGGGGTGTTGAGCGTCGGTTCGGTTTCGCCTTCGGCCACATTGACGATCGGCATCAGATTGTCAGGGATGCCTGCGGCAATGGCTTCGCCGCGCGCCACCCGGCGGATCGCCGCGATCAGGCGTTGCTGCTGCGCCATGTCATACGACCGGACGGTCAGTTCCAGCGTCACATGGTCCGAAATGATGTTGCGCTTGGTGCCGCCATGGAAAGTGCCGACGGTGACCACGGCGGGCTGAAACGGATCATTTTCGCGCGACACGATGGTTTGCAGCGCCGTGACGATGCGCGCCGCCAGCACGATCGGGTCCTTGGTCGTCGCCGGATAGGCACCATGGCCGGACACGCCGCGCACTTCGATATCCACCCCGGCGCCCGCCGCCAGCGCGCGACTTTGCGGCACGGACACCTGGCCGGCGGGCATGTTGCTGTTGTCATGCAGCGCCAGTGCGAACTGCGGCTTCGGGAACCGCGTGAACAGCCCGTCCTTCAGCATCGCCTTGGCGCCGCCGATGACTTCCTCGGCCGGCTGCGCCACCATCACCAGCGTGCCCGACCAGGTGCCGCGCGCCGCGGCCAGCGCCCGCGCCGTGCCGGCCCAGACCGTCATGTGAATATCATGGCCGCAGGCGTGCATGACCGGCGTGTCGCTGCCATCCGGCGCCTTGCCCAGCGCCGCGCTGGCATAGGGCAGCCCGGTGGCTTCCTTGACTGGCAGGCCATCCATATCGGCGCGAATCAATAGTGTCGGCCCTTTGCCGTTAACCATGACGGCAACGACGCCGGTGCCACCGACCTTTTCAGTGACGGTGAACCCGGCGGACCGCGCCTCTGCCGCCATCAACGCGGCGGATCGGGTTTCCTGAAAGGCAAGTTCGGGGTGGGTATGCAGATCCTTGTAGAGCGCAACAAGATCGGTGGGGGCGGCGCTGGCCATGGTGCCGGCGAGGGCGGCCGCGGTGGCCAAGATGCGTGCGATTGATCTGATCATGGGCCGCGATCTTAAACAGCCTGTCGGCCAAGTCCACCGCCGCTGCATGGTGGCGGTGCTGCTGGCGCTGGCGGTGCCTGCGGGTGCGGCCGAACCGGCGGCGCTGCTGCTGCCGCCGCCCGGTGGCCAGCCGCAGGCGATTGATTTCGGCAGTGATCCACTGCTCAGCCGGCTGCATGCGCCGGGGGCCGGCGATGATTTCCGCGATCGCATTGCCGATGCCGTGCGCGGCTATCCCGGTGTGGCCGCCGCCGCCGCCGGCAGTGATATCGCCGATGCCAGCCGCCGCCAGGCCCGCGCCGCGCTGTTTCCGCAATTGAGCGCTTCGATCGTCAGCAGCCGCTCGCTCGACCGCGGTTTTTCGGGCGACAATGCGCTGGTCGAAAGCCTGGCGCCGCGCGGCCGCACCGATGCGCAAGTCGGCGTTGACCAGTTGCTGTGGGATTTCGGATCGACCAGCGGGCGTATCGCCGGCGGTGCCGCGCGGCTGCGCGCCGCCCGCGCCGATGCCGACAAGGCGGCAACCGAAACCGCGCTGGCGGCGGTGGCGGCCTGGGTGCAGGTGGCGGAATATCGCACCCTGGTCGATCTCGCCGAGGCGCTGGTCGCCCGGCACCGCGGCATCCTTGACGACACGCGGACGCGGATGACCGCCGGGCTGGGCAGCGGCGCCGATGTGGCGCGCGCCGAGGCGGGCCTGGCCGATGCCATCACCGCCGCTAACCGCCAGGCGCGCAATCTGGCCAGCGTCCGCGCCCGCTACCGCGAGTTGTTCGGCGCCGAGGCGCCGGCGCGGCCGGTCCGCCCGGAGCGGCCCTTGTCAGTCGCGGGCGATGCCGTGGCCGCCGCCGAACTCAGCCACCGCAGCCCGGCGGTGGTGGCGGCGCTGGCCGGGGCGGAGGCCAACCGCGCCGATGCGCGGGCGGTGCGCGCCGATGCGCTGCCCCGCCTGTCCGGCGGGGTGGTCGCCACGCGCTACAACGCCTTTGGCGACGGCAATAATTATGATGTGCGCGGGCAATTGACCCTGCGCCAAAGCCTGTCCGCCGGCGGTGCCGAAGCCGCGCGCCATGCCGAAGCCCAGGCCCGCGCCCGCGCCGCCGGCTTTGCCAGCGACCAGGCGGTGGGCGAGGCCGAACGCGACGCCAGCGCCGCCTTTGCCGATGCAGCACTGCTCGATGCGTCGGTCGCGGCGATGGAGGACGCCTATCGCGCCAACCGCCGATCGCGGGACAGCATGGCCGAACAATTCCGCCTGTCGCGCGGCGCGCTGACCGACCTGTTGCGCAGCGAACAGGATTACTTCGCCGCGGCCGCCGCGCTGGTCCAGGGCAGCAGCGACCGCGACCTGGCGCGCTTCACCTTGCTCGCCCGCACCGGCGAATTGCTGCGATTTTTGGGGATAGCCGCCGATCGCCCCGAAAAACCCGCGCCCACACCCGCATTTCACCCCGCCACCGCCGGCTGAAAGACCCGCCATGACCGCTCTCACCACCGCCACAGCCTTTGAAAACCCCGGAAAACCCGTCGCCCTGCCGCCCGAACTGGCGGTGCCACCGGCCGGCGACTGGCTGCGCGGGCCGCTATGGGCCAACCGCGGCCTGTTCGGCCAGGTGGCACTGGCCGCCGCCCTGATCAATATTTTCGGGCTGGCGACATCATTGTTTTCGATGACGGTCTACAACAAGATCGTCCCCAACAATGCGGCGGATTCGATGACGGCGCTGCTCATCGGCATCGCCATGGTGCTGGTTTTCGATTTCGTGCTGCGCACACTGCGCGGCTATTTCGTTGATGTTGCAGGGCAAAGCATCGATCGCGCGCTGGGCGAGGCGATCTTTGCGCGGCTGCTGGGCATGAAGCTGGCGGATCGCAAGGGCAGCAACGGCGCCTTTGCCGGGCTGCTGCGCGAATTTGAAACGCTGCGCGAATTCTTCGCCTCGGCCACGGTAACGGCGCTGGTCGATGTGCCTTTCATCCTGTTGTTCATCGCCGTCATCTGGCTGGTCGCCCCCGCCCTCGCCTGGATCCCCCTCCTCGCCATCCCCCTCGTCATCGGCCTGGCCTGGGCCAGCCAACCCCTGCTGGCCCGGCTTTCGGCGGCAGGCCTCGCCGAGGGCCTGACCAAGCAAGGCGTTGTAGTTGAAACGATTTCCGGCCTCGAAACCATCAAGACCAGCCGCGCTGGGCCGATGCTGGCGGGCCGCTGGCGGCGCGCCGTTGCTCATCACGCCGATGTCTCGCTGCGCCAGCGGCTGGTTTCGGGCCTTGCCGTCAACGCCGCGGTGTCGGCGCAAAGCCTGGTCTATGTCGTCACCGTCGCGGTGGGTGTCGAGCTCATCGCCACCCAGCAATTGACCATGGGGGCGCTGGTCGCTGCCTCAATGTTGTCGGGGCGTTGCGTCGCGCCGCTGGGCCAGATCGCCTCGTTGTTGACGCGGATCAGCCACACCGCCATGGCCTATCGCGCCCTGGACCGCGTGATGACCGCCGATGGCGAAACCGCCGGCCCCTCCCCGCTGCGCCGCCCGCACCTCGCCGGCCGCATCAGCTTTCGCAATGTCACCTTCCACTATCCGGGCGCCAAGGCCCCCGCCCTCGATAATGTCAGCTTCGACATTGCACCGGGCGAACGCGTCGCCATCGTCGGCCGTGTCGGATCGGGCAAGTCGACCATCGCCCGGTTGATGCTCGGGCTGTACGAGCCCCAGCAAGGCGCGGTGCGGATCGATGACGCCGACATCCGCCAGCTCCACCCCGATGATCTGCGCGCCAACATCGGCGCCGTCCTGCAAGACATCGTCCTGCTGTCCGGATCACTGCGCGACAATATCGCCCTGGGCGATCCGTTGATCGACGATGACGCCATATTGAAGGCGGCGCGCCTGTCGGGCGCCCATGATTTCATTGGCAATCTCGCCAGCGGCTATGATCTGGTGCTGGCCGATCGCGGTGAGGGGCTGTCCGGCGGTCAGCGCCAGGCCATCGCCCTGGCGCGCGCGCTGACCCGCCCCCGGGCAATTTTGCTGCTCGACGAACCGACCAGCGCCATGGACACCGAATCCGAAACCCGCCTGATCGACCGGCTGGAGAGCGACGTCGCCAGCCAGACTCCCAGCCAGGCCCCCGGCGCCACGATGGTCATCGTCACCCATCGCCAATCGATGCTGCGACTGGCGACGCGGGTCATCATCATCGATGCCGGCCGGGTCATCGCCGATGGGCCGCGTGATGCCGTGCTCGCCTCGCTGACCGCCGCCTGACACAAAAATTTCGGAGTATTGCCATGTCTTTCGCCGCCAGCTTCGATGACCTGCCCACCCTGATCGCCCCGCGCCGCGCCGCCCGCTGGCTGCTCTGGTCGATCATCCTGTTCACCACGGGCGCCATCGTCTGGGCCGGGCTGGCAACGCTGCCCGAAACCGCCAATGCCCCCGGCCGCGTCGTGCCATCGCGGCAATTGCAGGTGATCAGCAATCTGGAGGGCGGTGTCGTCACCGCCATCCTGGTCCACCCCGGCCAGCAGGTCCGCGCCGGTGAGCGCCTGCTGCAGCTCGATCCCGCCGCCGCCCAGGCCGATTTCGGCCGCAGCCGCGCCGCCGCCAATGCCCTGGCAGCACGCATCGCCCGGCTGGAGGCCGAAGTCGCCGGCCGCGCCCCGGCATTCCCGGCGGCGCTGGAGGCCGCCGCCCCCGCCGCCGTCGCCACCGAACGCGCCCTGTGGTCGGCGCGCGCCAGTGATCTGGGCGCCAGCAGCGCCGGCGAGGCCGCCCGGCTTGACGGCGCCACCCGCGCGCTTGGCCAGGCCGAAGCCGAACGCAGCGCCCGCAGCGAAGCCCGCGCCCAGGCCGCCCGCGAAGTCGCGATGATCGCGCCGCTGGTCGAAAAGGGCATCGAACCGCGCATCAGCCTTGACCGGGCGCAATCATCGCTGGCCCAGGCCCAATCCGCCGAAACCGCCGCCAATGAGGCGGTGCGCCGCTCCGCCGCCGCGGTCAGCGAAGCCCGCGCCGCGGTTCAGGGCGTCGCCGGGCGCAGCCGGGCGCAGTCAGGCGATGCGCTGGCGGCGGCGCGAGCCGAACTGGCCGGCCAGACCGCCAGCCTGCCGGCGCTGCGCAACCGCCTTGATCGCGCCGATGTGCGCAGCCCGATCACCGGCACTGTCAATCGCGTGCTGGTCAGCACCATTGGCGGCACCGTCCGCCCCGGTGATCCGCTGGTCGAAGTCGTACCCGGCGGCGATAAACTGGTCGTCGATGCCCGGGTGAAGCCATCGGACATCGCCTTTGTCCATCCGGGGCAAAAGGCACTGGTCAAGCTCTCTGCCTATGATCCATCGCTCTACGGCGCCCTCACTGGCCATGTCGATCGCATCTCACCCGATGCGGTCAGCAATGATCGCACCGGCGAAAGCTATTTCCAGGTCCGCGTTGTTACCGAAGCTACAGGGCTGCGCACCAGCGATGGCAGCCGGCTGCCGGTGGCGGCCGGCATGGTCGCCGATGTCAGCCTGCAAGGCCATGACCGGTCGATCCTGTCCTATCTGCTCAGCCCGGTCACCCGCCTGCGCGACAATGCCTTCAGGGAGCATTGAG
>JANYCM010000304.1 GCA_025360285.1 Sphingomonadales bacterium | reverse complement strand
CGGATCTGGCCGGCGATGTGCGCGCGGCCGATGTTTTCGCGGATGGCGACATATTCCATTTCGGGCGTGATGATGCCGCGCCGGGCATAGGCGATCTGGGTCACCGCCTGGCCGCCTTTGGCGCGCCAGGGGGTGCGGTTGACGTGCGGGAATTCGGGGGTTTCGGGCTGTTGCCTGCCGCCGAAGATACCATTGTCTTCCGGCTTTACCTGGCGGCCGGCATAGCGCTCGCAATCGCCGCGCGCCTCGATCCACGGCAGGCGCAGCGTTGGCAGCCCGGCGGCGATGTCGATGCGCGCCGTGTCGTCGGTATAAGGCCCGCTGGTGTCATAAATGCGCACCGGCGGTTCCTTGGCGCTGGGTTCCAGCGCGACTTCGCGCATGGCGACGCGGATATCGGGGTGGATGGTGCCGGCGATATGGATTTTCCGGCTGCCGGGCAGGGCACCGGTGGTGACGGGCATTTCGATCTTTGAGTTGATATCGGCCATGTCGCTCACTCCACAAAGCGGGAGTGCGGGCAGGAATTGCCGCGCCCTCCCTCCGCCGGCGTTACCCGGATCAGGTTCAGCGGGTCGTGGCCAACAGCCACCTCTCAGCCGGTCAATGCCGGCCCCCCGGGGTCTGGCCCCAGTTTAGCGCATAGGGGGGGTGGGTCAATGCGCGACTGGCGCGCGGTGCCTGTGGCCTATGGCGATCAAGCATCCTGACGTAAAATCGCATTTAACTTAGGTTTTACATAAATTAAATGTGAATCAGAAAGTAACGCGCGCGTCACCTGTCCTCACCTGCCTCCAGGCCCGCAGCCGGTCGCTCCAGTCGCTCTTTGGCTGGCTGTTCGGCTTGGGCAGTTTCCTGTTGTTTTCAGGGCTTGTCTGTGAACCGCTCAAGGCGGTGCTGATGGCCGGCGATGGTGAGGCGGCCACGGCCTGGCGCGGGCTTGCCACCATGGCCACCGCGGCGCTGTCGATGCTCGCCCTGCTGGCGGCGCTGTGGTCGGCGCGGGCGGTGTTCAAGGCGATGGCGGCGGGCGATGTCCTGTCGGTGGCAATCATCGTCACGCTTGATGTCATGCTGGCGCGGCGCAAGCTGCGCGCCAGGGATCTGGCCGCCACCATCGACATTTCCGAAACCAACCTGTCGCTGCTGCGATCCGGCAAGGTCAAGGGCATCCGCTTTGAAATGCTGGAAAAGCTGTGCGCCGCGCTGGATTGCAAGCCCGGCGACCTGATCGATTATGCCGCCGAAGATGCCGTCAATTCGGGGGCGTGACGGCCCATGGCCGGGCCGGGGAATGATGCCAGCCCCCGGTCTGTGCCGCAGCGTTGGTCCCAGAACCGGAAATACAGGCCATAATTGCAATTGTAGCGCTTGTGATGCTCCTCATGGTGGCTCGCCGTGATGATGTGGCGGCCGAACGCGCCGTTCACCCAGCGCGCCGGGAACATTTCCCAGCCCATGTGGTTGGTGACACCCATAACGGTTGCAATGGTGAGGACGACGCCGAGCGCGCTCCAGTGGATGGGAATCAGGCAGGCGAGCACCGGGATGAGCAGTGCGCCGGATAGTGCCTCAAGCGGTGAAAAGCTCATCGCGGCCCAGGCGGTTGGCGGTTTCGAGGCATGGTGGACGGCATGGACGCGGGCGAACAGCCGCGGGCCATGCATCCAGCGGTGGGTCCAGTAAAACCAGCTATCGTGGAGGAACAGGTAAAGCGCGATGCTGGGCAGCCACCACAGCGCCATGCCCAGGCCGAAATCGCTGCGGATCGCCGTCAGGCCATAGAAGCGCCAGCCGGCCAGCATCAGCCCGGCGGGCAGGCCATAGATGAGGGCGGACAGGATCGACCAGCGGATTTCGGCGCTGACCTGGCGGCGGCGGCGTATCGGGTCGGCCGGGCCGGCGATGATGCCGCGCCGCGCCGTCCACAGCGCAAAACCGCCACTGGCAGCAAAATAGCGCACGATGACGATAAGCATCGTCTGAGCGGTGCCGATGATCAGGGGCAGGTAAAAGTCCACGTTGGTGCTTTGCGCTGTGATGCCGTGCGCTTCAAGGGCGCGCGTGTCGCAGCCTAAACGGCTGTCCCAACCAGCCGCCCGATACCGGCGGTCAAGGCCATCGCCAGCGCCCCCCAGAAGGTAACGCGCGCCGTCGCCCGCCACACGCCCGCCCCGCCGGCACGGGCGCCGATGGCACCAAGCAGGGCGAGGAACAGCAGCGAAGCAATGGCGACGATGGGCACAAGCTGCGCCGTCGGCGCGATGACGACCATCAGCAGTGGCATGGCGGCGCCAACGGTAAAGGTGATGGCGGAGGTGAAGGCCGCCTGGATCGGCCGGGCGGTGGTCATCGCTGAAATGCCGAGTTCGTCATGGGCATGGGCGGCCAGCGCGTCCTTCGCCATCAACTGTGCCGCGACATCGCGGGCGGTATCGGGCGACACGCCGCGCGCCATGTAAAGCGCCGCCAGTTCGGCATTTTCGGCATCCGGATCGCCGGCCAGCTCGGCACGCTCCCGCGCCAGATCGGCCTTTTCGGTATCGGATTGCGAACTGACCGAGACATATTCGCCCGCCGCCATCGACATGGCACCCGCCACCAGCCCGGCGGCCCCGGCGACCAATATGTCGCTGCGCTGGGCGGCGGCCGCAGCAACGCCGACGATCAGGCTGGCAGTCGAGACAATGCCGTCATTGGCACCGAGCACCGCGGCGCGCAGCCAGCCGATACGCGAAACCAGATGGCGTTCGCTGCTGCTGTGCGACCGGGCCATGATATTCCCTTCAAGGGCGCAACGAAATTCGGGCCGTTGGTGGAGCAGAGGGGGATCGAACCCCTGACCTCAGCAGTGCGATTGCTGCGCTCTCCCATCTGAGCTACTGCCCCACATCTGACGGAAGG
>JANYCM010000286.1 GCA_025360285.1 Sphingomonadales bacterium | reverse complement strand
CCATCAGCCGCGGTGCATCCGCCGCAACCAGCGCCGCCGCCGCCGGCGCCATCGCCAGCGACAATTTCAGATCCTGCGGCCCACCCTCGATCGCCATATGCACCGGCCCCAGCCGGTCACTGGTGACAGCCAGGTTCATCGGCGCGTCGGCGCGGTGGCTGGCAGAATGCACGGGTGGGAACGCGCCCGATTGGAATGCGGTCTGGTCGGCGAGGCCAAGGGGCTGCGGCGCGGCGCCGGGCATTGACTGGCCGGGCAGAGCGATCGCCGGCACGGCGGCGGCGCTGCCGGCGAGATCGACTGGCCGCCCCGGCGTATCAGCGACATCAAGGCCGGCCCGCAGCGCCCTGGGGGACAGCACCGCGATCGGCGCCACCGGCCCCGCCGGCAGCGGAACAGCCTGTGCCTGTGCCTGTGCCGGTGCCTGTGCCGGTGCCTGTGCCGGTGCCTGTGCCGGTGCCTGTGCCGGTGCCTGTGCCGGTGCCTCTGCCGGTGCCTGTGCTTGTGCCTGTGGCTGTGCCGCAGGTGGCGAAATATCGGCTTTCAGCGGCGGCGCATTGGCGGCACGCGGCGCAATCGTGCCGGCGCCGTCGACCCCCGCCAGAATTGGCAGGACTGCCAAAGCCGCCCGTGCCGGCTGCACCAGTGCAGGCGCAGCGGTCGATTGCATCGGGCCGCCGGGGGTTGCCTGGGCAAGCTGCTGCGACGGGCCAGCCGAAGTCGCCCGAATGGATGGTTGCACCTCGCCGTCCGGCGGGGCCAGAACCGGCGGCGATACCGACACGCCACCAAACGGCAAAGGCAGCGGCTCAGGCACAGGCATCGGGGCCGTCAGCGCTGCGGGCAACGGATTCGCCGCCGGATTCGGCATCGATGTCACCGCCGGACTGGTCATCGATGTCATTGCCGCCGTCATTGCCGCAGCCCTCGCCGTCATCGTGTCCGGCACCACCGTCGCCGGCAGGGCGACCCGGTAATCTGCGGCCAGCACCAGCGGCGCAGGCCGATCGGGCGGCACCGCTGTCGCAACCGCCGCAGAGCCGACGGACAAAGCCTTTGCGGCCGGCGCCGCTGCTGTGGTCGCCGGCATGGTCACGGCCGGCACGCAATTTTCAGCCGAAGGCGCACCGGCAGCGCCCACGCCGGCGTTCACTGCTGAGGATGCTTCGTCAGCCGTGGCCTTCACACGCGCGGCGGCCGCCCGGCGCGCCGATGGGGATGCGCCGGCCGCCGATGCCAGCGCAACGGATGGCCGTGTCGCCACCGATGCCGGGGGCATGTTGCCAGGCACCTGCCCCCCGGCCCCCTCCCTTTCCGGGAGGGTTAGGCTTTGCGGCGTGGCCGGTTCTGCCTGTGGCGAGGCGGCGGGGATTGGCACGGGGGCGGCGACCGCCGGGCTGGCAAACCCGGCATCGGCCGACGGCCCCGCCATGCCGCCGGGCGTCTGATCGGCCATACCGTCGGGATCGGCCGCAACGCGCCCGCCACGATGCAGTGGCGGCGGTGGAACAGACACCGGCTCGTCAGGTACCAAAGCTTTTGGCACCAAAGCTTTTGGCACCATCTGCGCCGACAAGGCGACCTCTGCTCCCCCGCACTGGACGGGCGGGGGCCGGGGGGCGGGTGCTTCGTCGCTGACCGAAAGTGGCGGTATGGTTATGCCCTCCACCGCCTCGGCCAGTTCCAGCGGCAAGGACGGCGCTGCGACCGCCGACGCTCCGGACCCAGAATTGACTGGCACGGACTGACCATCAGCCGGCGCCAGCATCGCCGCCAGCAACGCCTGAAAATCGGGCGCGGCCGTCACCGCAGCAGGACCACCGGCAACAGACGACACGCCCGCCGGCACGCCGGCCACCACCGGCACCACCACCCCGACATTCATGCCCCGCGCTCCCGCTCTGCCCGCCGGTCCACGGCCGCATCGACCGCCGCTCGCGCCGCCGCCAGTTCCTGCGCCAGCCGTTGCTGCTCCGCCCGCGTCACCCCCAGCCGCGCCGCGGCATCAAAGGCCAGTGTCGCCAGCATCGCGTCCCCCGCCGCCCGCGCCTTGGCGGCGATTGCCGATACCGGCCCCGGTTCCACAACCGACCGGCCGAGCAGCGCCGCCACCCGTTCGCCCAGCGCCGCCTCGGCCTGCGCCCGCGCCTGCACCCGGCCCAGCGCCGCCAGCGCCTGGCGCGATCGCACGCGCCTTACCCGGACCAGCCGGTCCAGCACCGCCAGCGCCTGGCGCCGCCCGGTCATCGCGCCACCAGCGCGGCGAGCGCGGCGCGGGTGGCGGCCGGATCGGCGCGATGCTCGCGGTCCTGCGCCCGAAACGCCGCCAGCGCCGGCGCCAGCGCCAACGCCGCATCCAGCTCCGGATCGGCGCCCGGCGCATAGGCGCCCATCAGTACCAGATCGCGATTATCCTCGATCAGCGCCGACAGCCGGCGAAACCGGGCAGCGGCGCGCAATTGCGCTTCGTCGCAGACATCGGCCATTACCCGGCTGGCGGAGGCGGCAAGGTCGATCGCTGGAAACTGCCCGCGCCCGGCCAGCCGCCGGCTGAGCAGGATATGCCCGTCCATCACCCCGCGCGCCGCATCGACGACGGGATCATTGCCGTCATCGCTTTCGGCCAGCACCGTGGCGATGGCGGTGATGGCGCCGCCGGTCTGGCGATCCCCCCCGGCGCGTTCCATCAACGTGGCGATCAGCGCCAGCGCCGAGGGCGGATA
>JANYCM010000270.1 GCA_025360285.1 Sphingomonadales bacterium | reverse complement strand
GCGGGGAGGGCGACTCGCGCTCTTGCGCGAGCGGGATTGGGGTTCGCCCCTCGGTAGCGAAAAGCGCCACCCCCACCCCGCTCGGCGAAAGCGCCGAGTCGCCCTCCCCGCAGCCGACAAGCGACGCGAAGCGTCTACGGGGAGGGAACAGGCTTCCGCTTTTCCACCATCCCGATTACGTCGCCGCCCTGCCCACCGGCCACAGCTTCCCGATGAACAAATATGGGCTGTTGCCGGCAGCGCTGGCAGAGGCTGGGCAGGCAGTGGCGCTGATGACCCCTGCCCCGATGCCCGGCGAATGGCTCGCCGCCGTCCATGATCCGGATTATGTGGCGGCCGTGCTGGCGGCGCGCGTCGATGGGCCCTGCGAACGCCGCATCGGTTTTCCGGTGACGGCGGCGGTGGCGCGGCGCACCCTTGCGGTGGCGGGCGGCACTTATGCGGCGGCGCTGCACGCGCTGCGTCATGGCTATGCCGCCAATGGCGCCGGCGGCAGCCACCATGCCATGCCGGATGGGGGAGCGGGCTATTGCGTCACCAATGACCTGGCCATTGCAGCCCAGCGCCTGGTGACGGAAGGCGCGGTGCGGCGGGTGTTGATTGTCGATCTTGATGTGCATCAGGGCGACGGCACGGCGGTGATCTTTGCCGGGCGCGATGATGTGCTGAGCTTTTCGATGCACGCCGCAAAGAATTTTCCGGTGCGCAAGGCGCGCAGCTGGCACGATGTCGAACTGCCGGATGGCATGGACGATGCCGCCTATCTGACACTCTTGGCGGCGGAACTGCCGGCGCTGATCGATCAGGCGCGCCCTGGTCTGGTGCTGTTTCAGGCCGGGGTTGATCCGCATGTCGAAGACCGGCTGGGGCGGCTGGCGCTGAGCGATGCCGGGCTGGCGGCGCGTGACGCCTATGTAGTGACCGAATGCCGGCGGCGCGGCGTCGCCATCGCCTCGACGCTGGGGGGCGGTTATGCTGCCGATCCGATGATCGTCGCGCGGCGCCATGCGGCCGGGCTGATCGCGCAATGGGGTGCGGTGGGGGATTCCGCGGCAACGGGCGTATGACCCGATGGCAATGACGAGCCTGCCCATCCCGCCCCCGGGTGCTGCGGCACCGGTTGAACCGCCGCTGGCGGGGCTGATGCTGCGCGTCGCCGATGGTGACCGGGCGGCGTTCGGCCTGTTGGTGCGGGCCTTGCAGGGGCCCGGGCTGCGGCTTGCCGATCGCACCTTGAATGATCGCGCCGCCGCCGAAGATGTGGTCCAGGTCGCACTGACCCGCGTCTGGACGCTGGCGGGGCGGTTCGATCCGGCGCGCGGATCGGTGGAGGGCTGGTTCCGGCGCATTGTCGTCAACCTGTGCCTCGACCGGCGGCGCGCTGCGCGGCATCTGGTGCCGATCGACAGCATTGCCGAAATGCCCAGCGGCGCGCCCGATCCGCTGGCGGCGGCGATTGCCGGCGATGCGCGGGCGCGGCTGGCGGCGGCGATGGCGCACCTGGCCCCGCGCCAGCGGGCGGCGCTGGCGCTGTTCCATGGCGATGGCCTCAGCATGGCTGAAATCGCCACCGCGCTGGAGACCACCCCCAAGGCTGTCGAGGGATTGTTGGGGCGGGCGCGTATTGAATTACGAACCCTGATGGGAAGTGCAACCGAACCGTGACGAACGAACAAGCCCTTGCAATCATTGCCGCCTATGGGGCGGACGTGCGGCGTTGGCCGGCCGCGGAGGCCGGCGACGTGCTGGCCTGTATGGCCGCCGATCCTGTCGTCGCCGCGGCCCATGCCGAGGCCGGCGCGCTCGATGCGCTGCTCGCTGATTGGGCGGGCACGGCAGTGCCGCTGCTGCCGCTTGATGGGGCGGCGCTGGTGCCGGCGGCGGTGGTGGTGCCGGCGCGCCCGCTGCGGCGCTGGCTGGCCGGCGGCGCGCTGGCAGCGGCCGGTGCGGCGGCGCTGGTGCTGATGCTGCCGATGCCGGCAGCGATGCCGGCCGGTTCAAAGGCCGCGCCGCTGGTGGCCGCCGCCACGGCCGGCAGCGATGCCGAAGGCTTTGCCCAGATATTTACCCCGACTGTTGATGAGGATGAATTGATATGACGAGCCTTGTGTTGCGCAGCACCGCGATCGCGCTGTTGCTGGCCGGCGCCGCGCCGGCGTTCGCCGATGCCCCGCCACCCCCGCCGCCGCCGGGTGACATGATGGCCGGGCCACCGCCGGGTGGTCCGGGCGGGCGCTGGGGGCCCAGTCGTGAAGGCATGGGTCGTGAAGGCATGGGTCGTGAAGGCATCGGGCGCGGGATGTTCGCCTCACTGAGCGAAGCCGGGCGGGCGACAATGCGCGAGGCGTTTCGCGGCGGTGGTGATCGCCGCGCCGAACATGATGCGGTGAAGGCGGCGCGGGACCATATGCTCGATCTGCTCGATAATGAACGCCTTGATACCGCCGCGCTGAAGCGGGCGATGGATGACGAGCGCAATGCCGCCAACGCCGGGCGCGAACGCCAGCAGGCGGCGATGCTGGCGGCCTTTACCAAACTGTCGCTGGCCGACCGCAAGGCCTTTGTCGCCGATGCCCGGGCAATGAAGGACCGGATGGAGCAGCGCATGCAGCAATGGCGTGGCCGCCGCGGGCCGGGTGGCGACATGCCGCCGCCCCCGCCGCCGCCGCAGTGATCCGGGACCAGACATGACTGATTTGTAACATCATTCTCATCCCCCGGAGAAAGGGATCGTCCAGAAACGCGGCGTATGCCTGTTGTGCTGCGTTGAAGGACGATCCCGTTGATGAAGTTCCCCCGTTACCGCCGTTCCCTGTTGCTTGCCGGCGCGGCGCTGTTCACCACTTCCGCTTCTGCTGATGACCTGACGATCAGCACCGGCGTGACCACCCCCGTCGTGACCGCCACCGCCGCCAACGGCACGCCGGGCGCCGTCACCATCGTCTCGGGCGGATCGATCATCACCGGCAGCGGCACGGTGCTGACCGTCAACAGCAGCAATGATGTCAGCAATGCCGGGACCATATCGTCCAGCGCCAGCACGGGCACGACGGCGGTGCTGATCGATGGCACCACCGGTATCACCAGCAATTTCAGTAACAATGGCGGGATCAGCATCACCGGCACCACCACCGGCGGCACCGGCAATACCGGGCTGCTGGTCAGCGGCGGGCCTGTCGCCGGCAGCATCAGTTTCGGAACGCTGGGCAGCATCAGCGTCACCGGCGATAATGCGCTGGGCGTGTCGATCGCGGCGCCCTTTACCGGCGACATCACCCTGCGCGCCGTCTCCGTCACCGGCGCAAATTCCACGGGCGTGTCGGTAACCGCGCCGGTCACCGGCAACCTCACCTTGCTCGGCAGCGTGTCGTCCACCGGCGCCGGCGGCCAGGGCGTCCTGGTGGCAGCGCCGATCAGCGGCACCATCACCAATGGCGCGGCGATTTCGGCCGGATCGAGCCAGAGCACCGATTCATCGGGCAATCTGGTCGCCGGCAATGTCGCCGTTGGCGGGGTGGTCATCAATGCCAATGTCGGCGGCGGCTTTGTCAATGATCGCTTCTATGTCGATACCAATGGCGTGCGCGTGCCAATGGCATCGGTCGATACGACAGTGGACAGCCTGATCACCGCCAGCCTGACCGGCAATGGCAGCGGCCCGGCGCTGCTGGTCGCGCCATCGGCGACCAACCCGCAGGCGATCAGCCTGGGAGCCGTCGGCACCGGCGCCGATGCCTATGCCATCATCAACCGCGGCACCATCAGCCAGACGCTCGGCAACAATGGCACGGCGATCACCGCGGTACGCATCGGCGGCGGCGGCGCGGCGACGATTCTCGCCGGCGGCTTCAATTCACAAAGCACCGGCGCCATCCTCGCCTCAAGCTACAATGGCAGCGCCACCGGCATCAACATCGCTGCCGGCGCGCAGGTGCCGGCGCTGGTCAACCAGGGCACCATGACGGTGCAGGCGATCCAGTCGGCGGCATCGGGCAGCACGCCGATCGGCGCCGGCGGCACGGCGACCGGCGTGCTGGTGGACAGCGGCGCGACGCTTCAGGCGCTGGCCAACAGCGGCACGATCAGCATCAAATCGGTCGGCACCGGCCAGGGCGCCTGGGGCATCATCGACCGGTCGGGCACGCTGGCCAGCATCATCAACACCGGCACCATCACCGTCGCCGCCGGCGATACCACCGCCACCGTCCGCGCGATCGATCTGACGGGATCGAATGGCCCCGTCGTGGTGCAGAACAGCGGCACCATCACCGGCGCCATCGCCTTTGGCGGCGGGCAATCGGCGTTGATCGCCACGGCCGGCACGATCAATGGCAATATCAGCTTTGGCACCGGTGCCTCGCAATTGCTGCTCGGCGGCACTGCGGCGATCAACGGTATCGTGACCGCTGGTGGCGCGCTCGATATCGGCCTGTCGGGGTCGGCGCGGCTCGATCTGACTGGCGGCATTTCGGCGTTGAATTCGGTCAGCGGCACCGACAGCAGCGTGCTGGTCGTGCCGATCAGCGCCAATGGCGTCGCGCTGAACGTTACCGGCGCGGCGAGCTTCACCGGCACCAGCCAGATTCGCCTGTCAGTGCAATCGCTCGCGGCGCAGCAGAATGTCACGATCATCCAGGCCGGCGGCGGCTTTTCAACTGACCATCTGGCAACGCTCGTCGATGCCAGCAACGCGCCCTTCCTGTTCACTGCCTCGGCCCCCGTCGCCACCAGCAATGCGTTGACCATCGCGCTGACCCGCAAAAGCGCCGCCGACATCGGTTTCAGCGCCGGCGAGGCGCCGCTGTACAATGCCTCGATCGCCGGATTGGGCGGCGACGTCACGGCGTCCACGGCGATCGCCAATTTGAGCACCCAGGCCGCCGTGATCTCGGCCTATCGCCAGATCGCCCCGCCGAATTTCGGCCAGGCGACCATCCGCCAGGCGCAGGCGGTGGCCGATCTGGGCTTTGGCGCGGCGGGCGCGCGGCTGGCCGCGGTCGCCTCCGTCCACGGCGGCGGCGCCCCGCCGCCGGGCAGCGGCAGCGATGGCACCGGCACCTGGCTGCAGGAATATTACAACGCCATCGGCCAATCGGGCACCACCAATGAACCCGGCTTCACCGGCACCGGCTTTGGGTTTGCCGGCGGCATCGACCGGCCGCTTCTGGGCCTGGATGCCGTCGGCATCGCTCTGGTGGCGGATTTTTCAACGCTGCACATCCAGACCGGCGGCGGTACGGTGACGCCGGTATCCAGCCAAAGCGTCGGCGCCGAAGCCTATGCCGCCTGGACGTGGAAGGCGCTGTACGCCCAGGCCAGCCTGATGGCGGCGCGCGTCAGCTGGAACAGCACCCGCAGCCTGACGATCGGCAGCATCAGCGACAGTGTCGGGGCGCATTGGGCCGGTTATGAACTGGCGGCCGGCCTGCTGGTCGGCGCGCATCTCAAATTCGGTCGGCTGGAACTGACGCCGTCGAACAGCCTCAACTGGGTGCGCCTGAACGAAAATGGCTATACCGAAACCGGCGGCGGCGCCTTCGACCTGGCCGTCTCGGCACGCCACCAGACGGCGCCGACCGATACGGCCCGCCTGTCGATTTCCTATCGCCTGCCGCTGGCGGTGGGCGACATGATCGGCGAAGGCCATTACGCCTATGTCCGGCAATTGGAGGCCAAGGCGAGCATGATCGATGCGCGCTTCCTGACCGCCAGCGACGTCTTCCGCCTGACCGGTGATCCGATCATCGCGTCCCAGCATGATGTCGGCGGCGGCATGCGCTATGTCCATGAAGGCGTATCGTTCGGGCTGAACTATGATCGCCGCGCCGGGGGTGGGTTCACGGACCAGACGGCGGCGGCGGTGTTTGCGTTTGTGTATTGACGGCGCTTGCCGCGCCTGAAAATTCGCGGCAACAGGCCGGCATGAGCACTCTCCGCACCCTCTACGCCAAGATCTGGGACGATCATGTCGTCCGCCGCCTTGATGACGGCACGGCGCTGATCTTCATCGATCGCCATTTGATCCATGAAGTGACGACGCCGCAGGCGTTCGAGGCGCTGCGCCTCGCCGGGCGGCGGCTGCGGCGGCCCGACCTGACCCTGGCGGTGCCCGATCATAATGTGCCCACAACGGATCGCCGGCTGCCGATCCTTGATCCAATGTCCAAGGCCCAGCTTGATGCGCTGACGGTCAATTGCCGGGATTTCGGTGTGGAGATGTTCGCCATCGATGCGCCGGAACAGGGCATCGTCCATGTCATCGGGCCGGAACAGGGCTTTACCTTGCCGGGCGTGACGATGGTGTGCGGGGACAGCCATACCGCGACGCACGGCGCGTTTGGCGCACTGGCCTTCGGCATCGGCACATCGGAAGTCGAACATGTCTTTGCGACGCAGACGCTGTTGCTGCGTCAGTCAAAGGCGATGGAAGTGCGGATCACCGGGACCCTGGGCTTTTCGATCTCGCCCAAGGATGTGGCGATGGCGGTGATCGCCCGCCTCGGCACCGGCGGCGGCACTGGCCATGTGATCGAATATACCGGCGATGTCATCCGCGCCATGAGCATGGAAGGCCGCATGACGGTGTGCAACATGGCGATCGAAGCCGGCGCCCGCGCCGGGCTGGTGGCGCCGGATGACAAGACGTTCGACTATGTGCGTGGACGCCCGCGCGCGCCCAAGGGTGCCGATTGGGATGCGGCGCTGGCGTATTGGGCGACGCTGCCGACCGACGCCGGCGCGGTCTATGACGCGGTGATCGAAATCGACGGCAGCGCGATTGCGCCGCTGGTGACCTGGGGAACATCACCCGAGGATGTCGTCGCCATTTGTGACAGGGTGCCGGCGCCGGACAGTTTCGCCGATGAAGGCAAGCGCGCGGCGGCGGCCAAGTCGCTCGCCTATATGGGGCTGACGCCGGGGACGCCGATGCAGGACCTGGCGGTGGAGAATATCTTCATCGGCAGTTGCACCAACAGCCGCATTGAGGATCTGCGCGTTGCGGCGGCAGTGGCCAAGGGCCGGCATGTCGCGCCGGGGGTCAAGCAGGCGCTGGTGGTGCCGGGTTCAGGGCTGGTCAAGCGCCAGGCCGAGGCCGAAGGGCTGGACAAGATATTCATCGAAGCAGGGTTTGACTGGCGCGAACCCGGCTGTTCGATGTGCCTGGGCATGAACCCCGATCAGGTGCCGGCCGGCGAACGCTGCGCCAGCACCAGCAACCGTAACTTTGTCGGGCGGCAGGGGGTGGGGGCACGCACCCACCTGCTGTCGCCGGCGATGGCGGCGGCGGCGGCGGTGACCGGGCGGTTGACCGATGTGCGGGACTTGATGGGGTAGCTTTTGCCTCTCCCTTGCGAGGAGGGAATGTTACGACCGCCCCGTCACCGGATCGAGCACCGTGTCCTTCGCCACTGGCAGCAGCTTGGGATAGTCGGTGGTGAAATGCAGCCCGCGGCTTTCCTTGCGCGCCCGCGCCGACCGCACGATCAGATCGGCGACCATGACCAGGTTGCGCAGTTCGATAAGGTCCGGCGTCACCCGGAAATTGCCGTAATAATCGGCGACTTCCTTCCGCAGCAGTTTCACCCGATGCGCGGCGCGTTCCAGGCGTTTGTCGGTGCGCACGATGCCGACATAATCCCACATGAACCGGCGAAGTTCGTCCCAATTATGCGCGACGACGATTTCCTCGTCGGAATCGGTGACGCGGCTTTCATCCCAGGGGCGGATGGCGGGGACGGCGGCGGCGCTGTCCCAGCCGGCGATGATGTCGTCGGCGACGGCCTGGCCGAAGACCAGGCATTCGAGGATGGAATTGGAGGCAAGGCGGTTGGCGCCGTGCAGCCCCGATTGCGTCACCTCGCCCGCCGCCCATAGCCCCGCCAGATCGGTGCGGCCGGCCAGATCGACCATTACCCCACCGCAGGAATAATGCGCCGCCGGCACCACCGGGATCGGCTGCACCGTGCAATCAATGCCAAGCTCCAGCAGCCGGGCATGGATCATCGGGAAATGGTGGCGCACGAAATCCGCCCCCAGATGCGCGATATCGAGCAGCACATGGCTGAGCCCCAGCCGCTTCATTTCGGCATCGATGGCGCGGGCGACGATATCGCGCGGCGCCAGTTCCAGCCTTTCATCATAGCGCTGCATGAAACGGCTGCCATCAGGCAGTTGCAGCCAGCCGCCTTCGCCGCGGGCTGCCTCGGTAATCAGGAAATTCTTGACCTGGGGGTGATAAAGGCAGGTCGGGTGGAACTGGTTGAATTCCATGTTTGATACACGGCAACCGGCGCGCCAGGCCATGGCGATGCCATCACCCGTCGAGCCATCAGGGTTGGTCGAATATTGATAGACGCGGGAGGCGCCGCCGGTGGCCAGCACCACCGCCTTGGCCGTAAAACGTTCGACATGCCGGCTGGCGGTATCAAACGCATAGACGCCGTGGCAGGCGCGCGCTGCAAAGCGCTCGCCTTCGACATGGGCCGAGGTGATCAGGTCGATCGCCACCATGCCGGGCACCAGCGTGATATTGGGGTGCGCCATGGCGGCGGTTTGCAGCGCCTGTTGCACCGCCCAGCCAGTGGCATCATCGACATGGACGATGCGGCGGTGCGAATGGCCGCCTTCGCGGGTCAGATGCCAGCGTTCGCTGACGGTTTCGCCGGGGTTGAAGGGCACACCGAGTTCGGCCAGCCGGTCAATGGCAGCCGAGGCATGTTCGACGACGAATTCGACGGTTTCGCGGTGGTTGAGCCCGGCGCCGGCGACCATCGTGTCCTCGATATGGCTTTCATAGGTATCGCCGGGTTCCAGCACCGCGGCGATGCCGCCCTGCGCCCAGGCGGTGGAACCCGCGCCGACATCGCCCTTGGCCAGCACCGCAACCTTGAAGCGCGCGGCGAGGTTTAACGCGGCGGTCAGCCCGGCGGCACCTGAGCCGATGATGACGATGTCATGGACGCGGGCCTCGGGGGGTGGTCGGCGGGCCATGTTCAAGCCCCCTCCCTTGAAAGGGAGGGGAGAAAAACGCAGCTATGCACGCGTCAGCTCCAGGAACACATCTTCTAGATCGGCTTCCTGGGTGGAGACATCAACGACCCCCAGCCCGGCCGCCGCCACCGCCGCCAGCACCTGGCCGGCGTTGCGGCTGCGCTTGTCATAGGTCAGGGTCAGCACGCGGTCGCCCTTCAGTTCGGTGCGCTCTTCCAGCCCCGGCGGCACCGCCGTCAAATCACGATCGACGGTGACGATCAGCTTCTTGTCGCCGGCGGTGGACAGCAGTACGCTGGTCAGATCATTGGCGACAATGCTGCCCTGGTTGACGATGGCAATGCGGTCGCACAGCGCTTCGGCTTCTTCCAGATAATGCGTTGTCAGCACGACGGTGGTGCCGCCGGCGTGCAGGGTGCGGACATAATCCCATAACTGCTGGCGCAGTTCGATATCCACCCCGGCAGTCGGTTCATCGAGCACCAGCACCGGCGGGTTATGGACCAGCGCCTTGGCGACCAGCAGCCGGCGCTTCATGCCGCCCGACAGCGTACGCGAATAAACATGCGCCTTGTCATCCAGATGCACGGCGCGGAGCAATTCCATCGTTCGGCGTTCGGCTTTCGGGACGCCGAACAGCCCGGCCTGGAGTTCCAGCGTTTCAAACGGCGTGAAAAACGCATCGAAGACCAGTTCCTGGGGCACGATGCCGATGCTGCGCTTGGCGTTGCGCGGGTGATCGTCGATGTCGAAACCCCAGACATTGGCGGTGCCACCGGTCTTGTTGACGAGGCCGGCGAGGATATTGATCAGCGTCGATTTGCCGGCGCCATTCGGCCCCAGCAGCCCGAACATGCTGCCGCGCGGGATTTCCAGGTCGATACCCTTCAGCGCCTGTTTGCCGCCGGCATAGGTTTTGGCAAGGCCGCGGAGCGAGATGGCAGACTGGGTCATGTGATCAGCGAATAGGCGCGGGCGGGGGCCGGGCGCAAGCCGGCGCCGCGGCGTGCGGCGTCACACCCGCGTTTTGAAGGGGGTGAAATCGGTTTTGGTATCGAAGACATCCAGCCCTTCGGCGGCCTTGAAGGCGGCGACAATGCGATAGGTGACGGGGGTGAGGATGACTTCCCATAGCACCTTGAGCAGATAATTGGTGACCAGCACCTGGATGACCAGGCTGGTTTCCCAGGTGCCAAGGAACGCTAGCGGGTAGAAGAGCAGGCTGTCCACGCCCTGGCCGACGACCGTCGAACCGATGGTGCGTGTCCACAGCATCCGCCCGCCGGTCAGCACCTTCATGCGGGCCAGCACAATGGCGTTGGCCATTTCACCGGCCCAGAAGGCGGCGATGGAGGCCAGGAAGATGCGCGGCACCTGGCCGAACACCTCGGCCAGCGTCTTTTGCCCGGTCCAATCGGGCGCCGGTGGCAGGGCGACGACGACAAAGGCCATGCCGGCAGCAAAGATCGACGCGGCAAAGCCCACCCAGACGACGCGGCGGGCGCGGGCAAAACCATAGACTTCCGTCAGCACGTCGCCGAGCACATAGGACAGCGGGAAGAATAATATGCCGGCACCGAAGGTGACCGGGCCGAACACCGGCAGGATAACCTGCGCCGGCTTACCGGCGCCGATGAGGTTCGAGCAGATCAGGATGGCGACGAATGCCGCCATGGCGAAATCATAATAGCGCAATTGCCGCCCGGCGACGGCATCGGCTTCGACGGCGGTGATGCCGGGTGGCTCGGCGGTTTGGCTGATGTCCATGATCGTCCCTCTTGCGGCATGACATTAGCGGCTGGCGGAGCGCGGGGAAGGCGGAAACTGTCGCAGGCAAAATGTTCTCTTTTTGTTCTATCTGTGCTAGGGTCGCCGCATGTCTGAGTCGCTGCCCCTGCGCTGGTTGTATCTCGATCTGAACAGCTATTTCGCCAGTGTCGAACAACAGCTTGATCCGGCGATTCGCGGCCGGCCGGTGGTGGTGGCGCCGGTCGATACCGATTCCACCAGTGCGATCGCCGCCAGTTACGAGGCCAAGGCCTTTGGCATCCGCACCGGCACCAAGATCTGGGAGGCCAGGGCGCTGTGCCGCGACCTGGTCATCGTGCCGGGGCGGCATGAGGATTATGTCCGTTTCCACCACCAGATTATCGCCGAAGTCGCGCGCCATGTGCCGGTGACCGCCGTTTGTTCGATCGATGAAGTCGCCTGCCGGCTGATGGACAATGAAAACAGCGTCGCCGCGGTGACGGCGCTGGCAGCGCGCATCAAGGCCGGCATTCGGGCCCATGTCGGCGAATGCCTGACCAGTTCGATCGGCGTCGCCCCCAACCGCCTGCTTGCCAAGATGGCGGCCGATATGAAGAAGCCCGATGGCCTGACCATCCTGGCTGCCGATACGTTGAAGGCGCGGCTTAGCACGCTCAAGCTGTCGGATATTCCCGGCGTCGGCCGCAACATCGAACGCCGGCTAGCCGCGGCCGGCGTGGTGACGATGGACCGCCTGCTCGATCTTGATGCCCGCACGGCGCGCCAGGTGTGGGGCAGCGTCTGGGGCGAACGGCTGCATTTCCTGTTGCAGGGCGCCGATTTGCCGGAAGTGCCGACGCAGACGCGCAGCATCGGACACAGCCATGTGCTGGGGCCCGACAGGCGCAGCCCCGATCGCGCGCGGCTGGTGGCGCGGCGGCTGCTTGCCAAGGCCGCCACACGGTTGCGCCGGGCAGAAATGCGCGCCGGGCTGTTGACGCTGGCGGTGCGCGCCGAGGGGCGGATGGGGGGCAAGGGCGAAAAATGGGCGGCGGCGCAGCGCCTGCCGCAGGTGATGGACAGCGTCACGTTGCTGGAGAGTCTCGACCGTTTGTGGGCACAGATGCGCGCCGAATTTGCGTCACAGCGCCTTATCCAGGTCGCCGTGACCCTTGCCGAACTGGCGCCCGCCGATGCCGTGCAGCTGCATCTGTTCGACGCCGGCAGCGCGCTCGATCCGCGCGCCGAAAGCCGCCGGCTGGCGCTGAGCAGCGCCATGGACAAGGTCAACCGCCGCTTCGGCCGCGATGCGGTGACGATGGGGCATGACGCCGCCGGCGCGGCGCGATCATCGGGGCCGCGGATTGCCTTTACGCGTATCCCGGAACTGGCGGAGTTTCATGAGTAAGCGTTGTGCGTCATCCCAGCGTCAGCTGGGATGACGGGATAGTGTAAATTCTCGAACCCTGTTTCCCGCCGTCAATGCAGCTTCAGCTTCGGCCTCACCACCTGGTTGACATGGCCGATCAGCAGCAGTGACAGGCCTTTCAGCCAGCCATGGATGGCGATCAGATGCATGCGGTACAGCGAGGTATAGACCAGCCGCGCCAGCCGGCCTTCGATCGCCATGCGGCCGCCGACCAGATTGCCCATCAGGCTGCCGACCGTCGTGTAGCGCGCCAGGCTGACCAGCGAACCCTTGTCCTGATAGACAAAGGCCCGAAGCGGCTTGTTTTCGATGAGTGCGCGGATGTTGTGATAGGCGGTCATCGCCATCTGGTGCGCCGCCTGGGCGCGCGGCGGGATCGGCTTGGCCTCGCCTTCCGGCACGTAAAAGGCGCAGTCACCGATGGCGAAGATGCTGTCATCACGCGTCGTCTGCAATGTCGGCCCGACGACAAGCTGGTTGTTGCGGGTGGTTTCCAGCCCGCCGATATCGGCCAGGAACGCCGCGCCTTTCACCCCGGCGGCCCAGACCTTGATATCGGCCGGGATGGTTTCGCCCTGTTTGGTGATGATGGCATCGGCCGTGGCGCTGGTCACCTGGGTGGCGGTCAGCACGCGGACGCCCAGCGCCTCAAGCTCTGCCGTTGCCGCGGCGGCGAGTTTTTCGGGCAGCGCCGGCAGGATGCGCGGCCCAGCCTCGATCAACGTCACCTGCAGGCGCTTTTCGTCAAAGACTTCCAGGCCGTAAAAGCCCAGCGCCGTGGCAGCCGAATAAAGCTCGGCAGCCAGTTCCACGCCGGTGGCGCCGCCGCCGACGATGGCGACACGGGCAAATTCATCGGCATCCGGGTCAGCCGTCATCTGCCGCGAAACGCGCAGGCACTGGTTGAGCAGGCGGCGACGGAAGCGATCAGCATCGGCGCGGGTTTCCAGGCTGAGGCAATGTTCCTTGACGCCAGGTGTGCCGAAATCATTGGAAACACTGCCTACTGCGAGTACCAGATAGTCATAGCGAATGCGGTGGCGGCCGATGACTTCGCTGCCGTCTTCATCGGTTATCGGCGCGACGACGATCTGTTTGGCAGCGCGATCGATGGTTTCCAGCGCGCCGTCGAAATAGCGATAGCCCCAGCGAAAGGCATGGCCGCGATAGCCGACCTCATCAAGGTTGGCGTCAAGCGAGCCGGCGGCGACTTCGTGGAGCAACGGCTTCCAGATATGGGTGGGGTTGCGATCAACGAGGATGATGTCGAAATCCGCGCGCGGGAAATGCGCCCCCAATTTGGTGACGAGTTCCAGCCCGCCGGCGCCGCCACCGACTATGACGATCTGGGTTTTCTTGCCGTCTGTTCGGATGCGCGGCATCGGGCCTCACCTGTGTTGCACTGCACCCTTAACGGCTGATGGCGATTTGCCCAAGCGGCGATCGGGTGGGTGACACGCGGCACCGTGTCGGGCACAACATCGCCATGTTGCGGTTCGCCCGATGTGTCATCGTCCTGCTGCTCGTCGGCGCCGGCGGCGTGGTGGCCAAGCCCGGCCATCCGCCCGATGCCGCTGACCGCGCTGAGGCGGCAATGGCCAAGCGTTTTGAATCACTCGATCTTGAAGATGCGCTGATCGACCAGGCGGCGCGGATTGCTGCGGCGACGGCAGCCTTGCCGGCGCATCCGACAGGCAACGAAAATGTCGTGTTGGCGATCGGCGGCCAGGGCTATCAGGCGATTTTCGATCGTGAGGCGCGGCGGGCGGCGGCGGTGCTGACGCGGCGCATTGGTGGCCCGGCGCTGGTTATGAGCAATACACCCGAACAGGTAAAGACCGGCCTGCTGGCGGCGCCGCGCACGGTGGCGCTGACCTTGGCCGCGCTCGGCCGCCGGGCGCGGCCGGGCGACACGATCATCGTCTATCTGACATCGCATGGCGGGCCCGATGCCGCCATCGCCATGGATGCACCCTATCTGCAATTTTCGGCCCTGCGCGCCGGCGATCTGGCCAAGGCGCTTGATGCCGCCGGCTTCCGGCGTCGTATCATTATCGTATCGGCTTGTTTTGCCGGCAGCTGGATCAAGCCGCTGACCGGCCCGGCGACGATTGTGGTGGCGGCAGCGGCGGCCGATCGCACCAGTTTCGGCTGTGACGATTCCCGTGAATTCACCCTGTTCGGTGAGTCGCTGCTCGGCGAGCTCGCCAAACCGGGTCGATCGCTGGCGGCGGGGTTCGCTGCAGCAAAGGCCCGTATCGCGGCGCAGGAACGCGTCGGACACATAACCCCGTCGCGGCCGCTGGCCTTTGTCGGGGCGGACATGCAGACGGTATGGAATGGCCATTGACCGCAAGCCGCTTGACGCACGGTTGCCGAATATTGTATTACTTAGCTAATACAGCGACAAGTTGAAGGTGCCGCAATGACCAGCCATCAGATGATCGGGGCGGGAATCGGCGTTCTGGTCGGCCTGGTGTTCAACTTCATGCCCAGCGCCATCGCCTTTGCCCGGCATCATCCGGAACGGCGGCTGATCGCCCGGCTCAACATTCTGTCGCTGCTGTCCTTGCTGCTCTGGTTCGCGCTCATTGCCTGGGCGATCGGCGGCCAGCGCAATGATTCGGTGATCAGCCGCTTCATCGGCACGGCCGAAAATCGTGGCCGGCTGGTCGCGCTTGTCGCCGTGCTGGTCGGCATAGGCGTGGCCTCTACGGCCTATGCCTTGACGCGCGGCTGACCGGCGCCATCAATAGAAAAAGCGTTCCTCGACGATCTTGCCGTCCTTGACCGTGTACAGCGCTATTTCGTCCATCGTCATCCGATTGCCGCTTTCCTTCTGGGTCACATCCATCACCCAGCGCACACTGAACTGGTCGCCATTGACCCAGGGGCCATAGGTTTCGACGCTGTGCACGTCATGCGCGCCGTTCCACCACACGCCCTTGCCGGCGACGGCGGCCTTGCCCTCCATCCGCCCCATCGGGCCGTCCATGGCTTCAATGCTGACAATACCATCGGCCCAATATTTGCTGCCGATGCCATCCAGATTGCCGGCCTTTGACAGGGCAACAACATCGGCGGCGATTGCTCTTGTATCCATCGTTCAACTCCCCAGTGACCGAATCGGAACATAGCACGAACATGGTGATAGATAAATGACTAACGTCACGCGATTCGACTTGCACGCGCCGCTTCGCTATCGCCCGCGCATGACCCAAATCACCCCGCAGATCGTTGCCGAGCACGGCTTCACACCCGAAGAATATGACCGCGTTGTCGCCAGCATGGGGCGCGTGCCCAATCTGCTCGAACTCGGCATTTTTTCGGTGATGTGGTCGGAACATTGTTCCTATAAATCCTCACGGATCCACCTTGCGAAACTGCCCATCAAAGCCCCCTGGGTGATCTGCGGCCCCGGTGAAAACGCCGGCGTCATCGATATCGGTGATGGTGACGCCGCCATCTTCAAGATGGAAAGCCATAACCACCCCAGCTTCATCGAGCCCTATCAGGGCGCCGCCACCGGCGTGGGCGGCATATTGCGCGACGTCTTCACCATGGGCGCGCGGCCGGTCGCCAACATGAACGCGCTGCGCTTCGGCGAGATCGATGCGCCCAAGATGAAGCATCTGATCAAAGGCGTCGTCGCCGGCATCGGCGGCTATGGCAATTGCGTCGGGGTGCCGACCGTCGGCGGCGAGACCAATTTCCACAAGGCGTATAATGGCAACATCATCGTCAACGCGATGACGGTCGGCGTGGCGAAACAGGACAAGATTTTTTACAGCGCCGCCGCCGGTATCGGCAATCCGGTGGTCTATGTCGGGTCGAAGACCGGCCGCGATGGCATTCACGGCGCCACCATGGCCAGTGCCGAGTTTGATGACGCCAGCGCCGACAAGCGCCCGACGGTGCAGGTCGGCGACCCGTTCACCGAAAAGCTGCTCATCGAGGCGTGCCTTGAGCTGATGGCATCGGACGCTATCGTCGCCATCCAGGACATGGGAGCGGCGGGGCTGACCTCATCGAGCGTCGAGATGGCGTCGAAGGGCGGCGTCGGCCTGCGGCT
Source organism: Sphingomonadales bacterium (assembly GCA_025360285.1). Classification (GTDB taxonomy): domain Bacteria; phylum Pseudomonadota; class Alphaproteobacteria; order Sphingomonadales; family Sphingomonadaceae; genus Sandarakinorhabdus. Next base: position 2,505 of record JANYCM010000270.1, on the reverse strand, counting down.
CGACCTCGACAAGGTGCCGGTGCGTGAGGAGCGCATGACGCCCTATGAGATGATGCTGTCGGAGAGCCAGGAGCGGATGCTGATGGTGCTCAAGCCCGGCCGCGAAGCTTTTGCGGAAAGCATCTTCCGCAAATGGGAACTGGATTTTGCGGTGATCGGCGAAGTTGTGGCGGGCGGCAACCTGACGCTGACCTTCCACGGCGATATCGTTGGCGACATTCCGCTGGCGCCGCTCGCCGATGCCGCGCCGAAATATGATCGCCCCTGGGTGCCGACGCCGAAGCGCGCGCCGCTGACCGATGTGCCCGAATCGACGGACATTGGCGCCGATTTGCTGAAGCTGATGGCCTCGCCCGACCTGTGTTCGAAGCGCTGGATCTGGGAGCAGTACGACCATATGGTCGGTGCCGACACAATGCAGCGGCCGGGCGGCGACGCCGCGGTGGTGCGGGTGCACGGCACCAAAAAGGCGCTGGCGATCACCACCGATTGCACCCCGCGCTACTGCTTTGCCGACCCGGTGGAAGGCGGCAAGCAGGCGGTGGCCGAGGCCTGGCGCAACCTGATCGCGGTAGGGGCGAAGCCGCTGGCGATCACCGACTGCATGAATTTCGGCGCGCCGACGCGGCCTGAGATCATGGGGCAATTTGTTGGCTGCATCGAGGGCATGGCCGAGGCGTGCCGGGTTCTGGACTTCCCGGTCGTGTCGGGGAATGTGAGTTTGTATAATGAAACCAATGGTGTGGGGATTTTGCCGACGCCGGCGATTGGCGGCGTGGGCGTAATCGCGGATTATGACCAGCAGGCAAGCATAGCGTTCAAGGCGGCCGAGGAGGCGATCTATCTCGTCGGGGAAAGCGCAGGCCATCTCGGACAATCACTATGGCTGCGCGAATGCCATGCTCGTGAGCAAGGGCCGCCGCCGCCAGTCGATCTTGGGTCCGAACTCTGGAGTGGCTGGGTCGTTCGAGAGTTGCTTGAGGCGGGTATCGCCAGCGCCGTCCATGATGTTTCCGATGGCGGTCTCGCCGTTGCCTTGACCGAAATGGCGCTCGCCGGCGACATAGGCGCCCGCGTATCGGCTCGGCACGACCTGATCCCGGAGGGTTGGTGGTTCGGCGAGGATCAGGCACGCTTTGTAATAACCGTTCCTGACCCAGCGGCGTTGGAAAGCTGGGCCAGCCGGCAGGACACGCTGGATGGCGCGCAGTTGGATCGGCTGCGTCGGATCGGAACCACCGGTGGCGACACGCTCACACTCGCCAGCGTCATCATCCCTCTCGCCGACCTCCGTGCCGCGCATGAAGGCGCGTTGCCGGCAATGCTCAAGGGCGAATTATAGGATCATGCGATCAGCGCCGGGCGAACGCTCCGCCCACGCCGCAGCGCCGTCCCCACCAGCCCAAAACCGGTGATCAGCAGTGCCCAGGCGCCGGGTTCCGGCACCGACGACCCAAAGCCGCCGGCAAAGCCATTGCTGCCGAAATCATCGCGGTTGCCGCCGAGCGTTCCGCTGCGGCAATTATTCGAAACATTGTTGCCATCCATCGTGACAGCAGCATCCAGCGCGACGGCGCGGCCGCACAGGATGCGGGCGGCGTGATTGATGGTGATGGCGGTGCGCGCCAGGATATTGCCCGAAAAGATCGAATTCGTGCCCAGCGTCGCCGAGCTGCCAACGTCGAAATAGACGCCGCTCTTGCTGCCGCCGCCCTTGATGACGACATCCGATCCAGTTGCCGTGGTCAGCGCCGAACCGATCAGGAAGACGAAGGCCGCGTCGGGGTTACCGGTGAAATCCAGCGTCAGCGTGCCGGTCAATTGCGCCGCCGCGGCAAAGCGATAGACGCCGGGGGTGAGCACGCCGACGCTGCCCAGGTCCTGGCCGGAAAGATCGACAGTGGACGCCATTGCAGCAAAGGCGATTCGCGCCGCCGCGGCATTGGCCTGCGCCTGGATGGCGACCGTGTCGCCGATATGGATGCTGTGCACCCCTGCCAGCGTTGCCGTGCCGGTGACCGCCAGGCCCGTCACCAGGCCCAGATCACCATCGACGATGCTATTGCCGCTGTTGGTCAATCCGGCCCCGGCCAGAATGGCAAATTCGGTGGCGGCGCCAAGATAGGTCGTCGCCATGGCCGGTGCCGACGCGGCCAACAGCGCTGCCATAGTGCCAAGAGGGGCAAGCAAACGACCGATCCGGAAGACAAAAGTCATGACAGGATTCCATACGCTGTTTAAACGACGTCATCAGACCCTGAGGGAAGCGATCATTAATCAATTTGTAACTTATTTACACCCGTCCTGTAAATAAATCTTCTGTTTCAGCCTCGTCTCTATTCGGATTGCCAGAGTGGCATTTACTATAATGCAAGTCAACACAGTAGTATTACGCGATTTTAATCCGACTCCGTAACAATATTGGCCGGCATTTCGGCGCGGCCGGGGGCGTTTTCTGACGCGGACCCGCCTCTTGACGGTTGGGCCAGTGACCCCATTTAACGT
>JANYCM010000238.1 GCA_025360285.1 Sphingomonadales bacterium | reverse complement strand
GCAGACATCGAAACGTTCGGCGCGATCGGGGTAATCGACGCCGCAGATGTCGATAAGCTGGTTGAGCCGCAATTCCGGGTCATCGCGCAATTTCGTGATGGCCTCAACCAGCCCGGCGCGGGTGACGGTGACGCTGGCTTCACCGACCAGTTCGGCGATTTCGACGACAGTATCGCCCAGCAGCGCGCGCAGATGCTCTGCCAGGCCCTCGACCTGGCCCATAACCGGCCAGCTATGCTTGCCAAGCTCCGGCGCGACGACAGTCACCGTTCGAAGCTCCCGACGCGGCGGATTTTGCGCTGCAAGGCGAGGATGCCATACAGCAACGCTTCTGCCGTCGGCGGGCAGCCAGGCACATAGATATCGACGGGCACGATGCGATCGCAGCCGCGCACCACCGAATAGCTGTAAAGGTAATAGCCGCCGCCATTGGCGCAGCTACCCATCGAGATGACGTAGCGCGGTTCGGCCATCTGGTCGTAAACCCGGCGCAAAGCGGGCGCCATCTTGTTGCACAGCGTGCCGGCGACGATCATCACGTCGGACTGGCGCGGCGAGGCGCGCGGCGCGACGCCGAAGCGTTCCAGATCATAGCGCGGCATGTTGGTGTGCATCATTTCGACGGCACAACAGGCAAGGCCAAACGTCATCCACCACAGGCTGCCGGTGCGCGCCCAATGGAACAGGTCTTCGGTTGACGCGACGAGAAAGCCCTTGTCGTTGACTTCCTTGTTGACATCGGCCAGCCAATTGTCGCGATTGGCCTCGGGCAACGTAAGGCCGCGCAACTGCTGGTCTTCGTCAAGCGCCGGGGGCACCGCGATCACTCCCATTCCAGCGCTCCGACATGCCAGGCATAGGCGAGGCCAATGGCGAGTTCGCCCAGAAATTCCATCATCGCCCACCACGCCGGCGGGCCACCCCAATGCAGCGATACCGCCCAGGGAAACAGGAACGCCGCTTCAAGATCGAAAACGATGAACAGGATGGCGACAAGATAGAACCGCACATCGAACTGCGCCCGGCTGTCCGAAAAGGCCGGAAAGCCGCTTTCATATTCGGACAATTTGATGGTGTCGGGCTTTGATGTGCCGGCGAGTTTGGAAACGATGATCGGCGCCCCCACGAAAATGCAGGCAAACACGATTCCCACCGTCAGAAACAGCAGGATCGGCAGATACTGGCTGGCAATCTCGGACATGGCCGCGGCGGGGCTTTCGCTGGATCGATTGGCGTTGCCGGCCTTCTATGCCCGGGGCTGGCCAAGGGCAAGGCCAAGTGCCGCCATCCGTCACGTCAGACTGAACGAACCGGGCGTGGTGGGCGCGACAGGGTTTGAACCTGTGGCCCCTGCCGTGTGAAGGCAGTGCTCTACCGCTGAGCTACGCGCCCACGCCGTTCCCGCCTGTGATCAGGCGAGGCGGCTGGTTAAGCGAGCCGCGCCGGCAAGTAAAGCCCGGACCGGCATGAACGCCTATTCCGCCGCGCCGTTCGGCATCAGGTTGCAGGCATCGCGCAGATTGCGCCCTACCCGGAACTTCGGCACGACACTGGCGGCAAGGTCCATCGGTTCGCCGGTGCGCGGGTTGCGTCCGGTCGAGGCCTTGCGCGCGCCGGCGACGAAATTGCCAAAGCCGACCAGCCGCACCTCTTCGCCCTGGGCCAGTGCCGCCGTTATGGTATCGAGAAAGGCATCGATCGCCCGCGCCGCATCGGCACGCGCCAGCCCGGTGACATCCGCCACCCTGATGGCGAGATCCTGCTTGTTCATCGACTCATGCACCCCGAAAGCACGTAAACCACCATCATGGCGACGCCCCCGGCCGTGTCAAAGCAAGACTTGGGCGATTGTCGGACACAGCGACGGAATGTGCTGATTTTCGGTCCCGGTGCGCAGGCGACGACGACAAGAAACCGTCATCCCAGCATCTGCTGGGATGACAGGAATTTGTTTCAATGCGGCCGCATCACTGCGAACCCGCAGGATCAAGCCTCAATGCCGAACCGCCGGCTCCACCACCAATTGCGGATCGGGCCGCGCCGCCAAATCATCGGCTTCCGACCAGGTGATCGGCACCAGCGGCAGGGTGAGCGCCAGCGCCAGCACTTCATCGACATGCGCCACCGGGATGATTCGCAGGCCTTGCGTCACATTCGCCGGAATCTCCGCCAGATCCTTTTCATTGTCGGCCGGAATGAACACCGTGGTGATGCCGCCGCGTAACGCTGCCAGCAGTTTTTCCTTCAGGCCGCCGATGGGCAGCACGCGGCCGCGCAGGGTCACCTCGCCGGTCATCGCCACGTCCTTCCTGACCGGAATGCCGGTCAGGGTCGAAACGATCGCGGTGACCATGCCGACGCCGGCCGAGGGACCATCCTTGGGGGTGGCGCCTTCGGGAACATGGACATGGATATCGCGCTTTTCGAACAGCGACGGCTTGATGCCATAATGCACGGCGCGCGCCTTGATGAAGGACAGTGCGGCGGCGATCGATTCGGTCATCACATCGCCCAGCTTGCCGGTCGTCTTGACGACGCCCTTGCCGGGTGATGTCACCGCCTCGATGGTAAGCAATTCGCCGCCGACTTCAGTCCAGGCCAGGCCCGTCACGGCGCCAATCTGGTCATCGACTTCGCCGACCCCATAGCGATATTTCCGCACGCCCGAAAATTCGGCGAGGTTGCCCTCATCAACGGTGACGCTCTTGGCCTTGCCTTCGAGGATGCGGCGCAGCGACTTCCTCGCCAGCTTGGCGAGTTCGCGCTCCAGGGTGCGCACCCCGGCTTCCCGCGTGTAATAACGGATCAGATCACGCAGCGCGCCATCGGTGACGGCGAATTCCGCCTTTTTCAGGCCATGCGCCTCATATTGCTTGTCAAGCAGGTGGCGCTTGGCGATTTCGACCTTTTCATCCTCCGTATACCCCGACAACTGGATGATCTCCATGCGATCAAGCAGCGGCTGCGGCATGTTGAGGCTGTTGGCCGTCGTCACGAACATCACGTCCGAAAGGTCGTAATCGACCTCCAGATAATGGTCATTGAAGGCCTTGTTCTGTTCGGGATCGAGCACCTCGAGCAGCGCCGATGACGGGTCGCCGCGGAAATCCTGGCCCAGCTTGTCGATTTCATCGAGCAGGAACAGCGGGTTGCCGGTGCCGGCTTTTTTGAGATTCTGGATCACCTTGCCGGGCATCGAGCCAATATAGGTCCGCCGGTGGCCGCGGATTTCGGCCTCGTCGCGCATGCCGCCCAGCGATTGGCGCACGAATTCGCGCCCCGTCGCCTTGGCGATCGAGCGACCGAGCGATGTCTTGCCGACACCCGGCGGCCCGACGAGGCAAAGGATCGGCCCCTTCAGCTTGTTCGTCCGCGCCTGCACCGCGAGATATTCGACGATGCGGTCCTTGACCTTCTCCAGCCCATAATGATCGCCGTCGAGCACGGCCTGCGCGGCGACGATGTCGCGCTTGATCTTCGTCTTCTTACCCCATGGCAGACCGAGGATGGTGTCGAGGTAATTGCGGACGACGGTCGCCTCCGCCGACATCGGCGACATCGCCTTGAGCTTCTTCAGCTCACCGATAACCTTCTCGCGCGCCTCCTTGCTCAGCTTGGTCCGCGCAATCTTTTCTTCGATCTCGCTCGTCTCGTCCTTGGGA
>JANYCM010000144.1 GCA_025360285.1 Sphingomonadales bacterium | reverse complement strand
CCGCGACCTGCAGAATTACGCCGCACGGCGCCTGGGCGATAACAGCGGCAGCATCATTGTCATCGATTGCCAGACCGGCGACCTGCTCTGCATGGTGTCGATGCCGGCCTATGACCCGAACCTGTTTTCGCAGCGCGTCCCCGTCGCCACCTGGAAGGCGCTGCAGGAGGACGATCATCACCCGCTGATCAACAAGAGCGCCATGGGGCTGTATCCACCGGGCTCGACCTTTAAGCTGGTGACGACGCTGGCGGCGCTTAAGGCCGGGGTGACGCCGGATGAAGGCGTCAACTGCACCGGCGCCTACAAGTTGGGCAACAATGTCTGGCATTGCCACAAGCGCCACGGCCATGGCCATGTCGACATGCACAGCGCGCTGCCCAAAAGCTGTGACGTGTATTTCTACCAATATGGCCGGCAGACCGGCATCGACGCGATTGCCGATATGGCGCGGCGGCTGGGGCTGGGGCAGAAATATGAACTGCCACTCGCCGGCCAGGCCGCCGGGCTAGTACCGGACATGGCGTGGAAGCAGCGGCGTTACAAGAAACCCTGGGGCATCGGCGAAACGCTCAATACCTCGATCGGCCAAGGCTATCTGATCACCAATCCGCTGCAACTGGCGGTGATGACGGCACGGGTGGCCAGCGGCAAGGCGGTGCTGCCGCGGCTGATCGCCGATGGCAGCACGCCGGCCTTTGCCTCGCTGGGCATTCCCGAGGAGCATCTGGCCATCGTCCGCCAGGGCATGTTCGATGTCGTCAATTCGGGCATGGGCACGGCGCACGCCGGGCGATCGCAGGTGCCGGATGTGGCCATCGCCGGCAAGACCGGCACCGCGCAGGTGCGCCGCATCACCGCCGAGGAACGCAAGCGCGGGGTGAAGAAGAATGAATCGCTCGATTGGAAACAGCGCGACCATGCGCTGTTCGTCGCCTTCGCCCCCGCCGATGCGCCGCGCTATGCCGTCAGCGTGATCATCGAACATGGCATCGCCGGCGGGCGCTATGCGGCGCCGATCGCCCGCGATGTGCTGACCTATTTGTTCGAACCGGAACGCGCTCTGGCGGCGCTGGTGCCCATCGAGGCGGCACTCGCCACCAGCCGTGCCGCCAAGGCCCGCGCCGAGGCACAGGCGGCAAAGGCGGCGGAGGAAGCCCGGTTGATGCCGGCTTGGCTGCGCGCCGATGCGCCGCCGCCGCCACCGCCGCAGGTGACAGGCGATGCGCCGCAGCCGCCGCGGGATGAAGACTGATGTTCAACGGGCCGTGGCTGCGGGAGCTTGGGCGGTTGCCGTGGGGCATTGTCGTGGTGATCACGGCGCTGACCGGCTTTGGGCTGGTTGTGCTGTATTCCGCGGCGGGCGGCTCGTTCAGCCCCTGGGCGATGAAGCAGGGCCTGCGTTTTGGCGTGCTGATCGTCGCGATGCTCGGCCTTGCCATGGTGCGCCCGGACCGCTGGCTGAAACTGGCCTGGCCGATCTATGGCGTGACGCTTTTGGGTCTGGTGGGCGTCGAACTGCTCGGCCGGGTGCGCGGTGGCAGCCAGCGCTGGCTGGATATCGGCATCATCCAGTTGCAGCCATCCGAATTCATGAAGCTGGCGATCGTGCTGGTGCTGGCGCATTATTACCAGCATCTGCCGCGCGGCTATGAAACCCGGGCGCGGGCGCTGTGGCCGCCGCTGGCGCTGATCGCGGTACCCGCCGGGCTGGTGATGCTGCAACCCGATCTGGGAACGGCGCTGGCGATCAGCTTTGGCGGCATCGTCATGCTGTTCCTGGCGGGCGTGCGGATCTGGCTGTTCGTCGGCGCCGGGCTGGCCGGGGCGGCGGCGCTGCCGCTGGTGTGGAACCTGCTGCACGATTATCAGCGCAAGCGCGTGCTGATCTTCCTTGATCCGGCCAGCGATCCGCGCGGCGCCGGCTATCACATCACCCAGTCCAAGATCGCCATCGGATCGGGCGGCCTGACCGGCAAGGGCTTCCTCAACGGCACCCAGAGCCATCTCGATTATCTGCCCGAACTCCATACCGATTTCGTGTTTGCGACGATGGCCGAGGAATGGGGGCTGCTCGGCGGGCTGTTCATCATCCTGGGGTTCGGTATCATCCTCGCCTGGGGGATCAGCGTGGCGTTGAAGGCGCGCAGCCGGTTCCAGCGCCTGCTGGCACTGGGCATGACGGCGACGCTGTTCTTCTATCTCGCCATCAACATGATGATGGTAATGGGCCTGGCACCGGTGGTCGGCATCCCGCTGCCGCTGATCAGCTATGGCGGTTCGGCAATGATGACGGTGCTGATCCTCATCGGCCTGATCATGGGCGTGGCGCGGGAGAATACGCGGCCGAAGGAATGATCAAGCGTCTAGCGCTGGACAAGCCCCGGACCCACTGCTAAACGCCCGCCCTCACGCAAGGCCCAGCGCCCGTAGCGGGATATGGACGTATAGCTCAGTCGGTAGAGCAGCTGACTCTTAATCAGCGGGTCCCAGGTTCGAACCCTGGTGCGTCCACCATAATTTTCAATGACTTATGTGTCGCGGCCTCGCTGCGAAGCTCGGTTCAGCAATCAGATAGCAAGCACCAGTCGGGCCTG
>JANYCM010000117.1 GCA_025360285.1 Sphingomonadales bacterium | reverse complement strand
GCGCCGACAGCAGGTCGGCCGAAAAGGCGCTGACAGCGATAGGCACATTCTGCACCGATTCACGGCGGCGCTGCGCCGTCACAACGATATCGGGAACGCCATCATCAGCAGCGGCGACCGTCTTGGCCGGTTCCGGGGCCGTCTGCGCCAGCAGCGGTGACACCGTGAAGATCGATGCCGCTAGCAAGGTCGCCCGCGTACCCTTTGGCAAATATGTCGCGATCATCGTCATCCCCCGTCTCCCAAAATCTCGTGTCGCCCCCAACCGGGTTGCCGCCGGCCAATCATGCCGGATTACCCGACCATTGCAACAGAGTTGTCCGGACAAATTATGGACAAGCGCTTTCTTGCGCGCAATAGTCGCGTTTCGGCAACAGTCTGCCCTCATCAGGATCGATCGGGACATATCATGCAGGAATCGCCCAAACCGGCCTATCTTCTTGTCACAGCCCAGGTCAGCGATCCGGTGCGCATGGCGGCCTATGCCCGGGCGCTGGCCGAATCCGGCCTGTATCAGCGCCACGGCGGCCATTATCTGTTCCTTGGCAAGCCGGCGACCGAACTGGAAGACTGGCCTGCCGGGGGCAGCGCCGTTGGCGCCTGGTTTCCCAGCCGTGTCGCCGCCGAAAGCTTTTGGGCCGATGCGCAATACCAGACCGAGATCAAGCCGCTGCGCGCCGGTGCCGGTGCCTTCCATGTCGCAATCTTCGAGGAGCTGTGATGGCATCGCTCTATCCAGTTTTGGTCTGGCTGCACCTGCTGCTGTTCGTTCTCTGGCTGGGCGGCGATCTTGGCGTTTTTGTGCTTGGCCAGCATTTCCGCCGTCGCGACTATTCGCTGGCCGAACGATTGACGCTGCTCAAACTGCTCGTCGCCATCGACATGGGGCCGCGATCGGCCTGGGCGCTGATGGTGCCAATGTCGCTGACCTTGCTGTACGCCGGCGGCTGGTGGCCGGCCCTGCCGTTTGCCGCCGTCCTCGCCGGCTGGGCCATCGGTTTGTTCTGGTTGTGGCTGGTCTGGGACGCCCATGCCCATGACATGACGCCGCGCGCCGCGCGTGATCGCCGGATCGAGGCGTGGCTGCGCTATGGCCTGGCGGCTTTTTACCTTGGGTTGGGCGGGCTTTCCCTCGCCACTGCGGTGCCGCTGGCCCCGGCCTGGCTGGCGTGGAAGGCGTTGTGTTTCGGGCTGATCTTTGGTGCCGCTATCATGATCGATCACGCCTTCAAGCCTGTCGGGCCGCAGCTCGGCGCATTAATTGAACAGGGCTCATCCGACGTCACCGAAGCCCCGCTGCGCGCCACCATGGACGGCACCCGCCGCTGGGTGTTTGCCGTCTATGCTCTGCTGTTCGTCACCAGCTATCTGGGCAGCGTCAAGCCATTCTGAAACCGGGCGCCGTAGCGATAACTCTGATTACCGCCGGGTCAGCCCGGTCCAGTAACCCGCAAAGGACCACAAGTCGGCAATCTCATCGATCTGCTTGGATGTCGGTTTGCCGCTGCCGTGGCCGGCGCGGGTTTCGATGCGGATCAAATGCGGCCGGTCGCCGATCGCCGCCGCCTGCAGGGCCGCGGTATATTTGAAGCTGTGGCCCGGCACGACGCGATCGTCGGTATCGGCGGTGGTTACCAGAATGGCGGGATAATCACGTCCGCCCCTGATGTTGTGATAGGGCGAATAGCCATAAAGGTTCTTGAACTGCACCGGGTCAGCCGGATCGCCATAATCGTCGGTCCAGGTGCGGCCTTCGGTGAACAGCGGGAAGCGCAGCATGTCCATGACGCCGACGGCAGGCAGCGCCGCGGCGAACAGGTCGGGCCGCTGGTTGACGACGGCGCCGACCAGCAACCCGCCATTGGAACCGCCCTGGATGGCAAGGCCGCCCTTGGGCGTGATCCCCGATTTGATCAGAAATTCGCCACCAGCGATGAAATCATCAAAAACATTCTGTTTTTTAAGCTGCTTGCCGGCATCGTGCCAAGCCGCGCCATATTCGCCGCCGCCGCGCAGCGTGACTTCGGCATAGACGCCGCCCATTTCCATCCAGCTCAACGCATCGACCTGGAAGGCCGGCAGCACATTGATGTTGAAGCCGCCATAGCCATACATCAGGGTCGGCGCGCCCTTGGCAAGATCAAGGCCCTTTTTATGGGCGATGAACATCGGCACCCGGGTGCCGTCCTTCGAGGCGAAAAAGCGCTGTTCGACGACATAATCGGCCGGGTTGAACGCCATTTTCGGCGCCGCAAAGACCGTGCTGCTGTTGGTATCTGCGTCATAGCGATAGATTGTGCTGGGCGCGTTGTAGCTGGTGAAGGCATAGTAAGTGGTATTGGCGGTGCGGCGGCCCGGCGCCGGCCCCGCGTTAAAGCCGTTGGCGGTGCCCAGCCCCGGCAGGGCGACGCTGCCCTGCGCCGCGCCGTCCAGCGAATAGCGCCGCACGGCGGTGCTGGCGTCATGCAGTGTTGTGATCAGCAGATGGTCGCCGACCAGATGCGCTGCGGTAATCGTGTCCTGGCCTTCCGGCACGATGGTGCGCGGTGCAGGGTCAAGATTGTCAAACGCCAGCACCCGGTAGCGCGGCGCCCCGGCATTGGTGACGAAATACAGCGCAGTACCGATATTGCCGACAAACCGCCAGTCATTGGCGCGTTTGGCGACCAGGGTGAACAGCTTGAAATCGGGGTCGGTCAGGTCCTTGACGCGGATTTCATAGGTATCGTCCGACCCGGTGCTCGACCGGATGACCAGCCAGTGGCCATCGGTGCTGGTCTGCGCCTGGTTGTAATAGCCGCGGTTTTCGGGTGAGGCATAGGTCAGCGTATCGGCCGCTTGTGGCGTCCCGATGCGGTGGAACCAGACACTGTGATCATAGACGGCGGATACGAAATCCTTGCCGCCGGGGGTTGCCGGGTGGCGCGAATAGAAAAAGCCGCTGTTATCCCCGGCCCAGGCGATCGGCGAAAATTTCACCCAGTCGAGCGTATCCGACGAAATGGTGCCTGTATCGACATCCAGCACCTTGATCGTCCGCCAGTCGGTGCCGCCATCCTGTACGGCATAGGCCAGCCGCCTGCCATTGGGAGAGGGTGCCCATTCGGCCAGCGCCGTCGCGCCATCCTTGGCCCAGAGATTGGGGTCGATCAGCGGCCGCGGCGCCGCAGTGCCATTCTGCACCATCAGCGCCGACTGGTTTTGCAACCCCGAATTGCGGCGGAAGAACAGCCGATCGCCGCGCACGTCCGGCAGGCTGATTCGTTCGTAATCGAACAATTGCGTCAGCCGCGCCTTCAGGGCGTCGCGCCCCGGCAAGGTGGCAAGATAGGCTTGCGTCAGTTTGTTCTGCGCCGCCACCCAATCGGCGACCGCCGGCGTGGTGCGCACATCGCCTTCCAGCCAGCGCCAGGGGTCGGGGAAGCTGACGCCGTGCAGCATATAGGTCTGGTCGCCCGGCGCCGAGACGGGATAGGTGAGCGGCGCAGCGGCGGACATAGTGGAAAAACCCAGAAAAAGCGCGGCAAATAAGGGACGCAGCATCACGCCGACCGGGTGCCCTGGATATTATAGGGTGCCGCATAGCCGGCATCGCCAAAGGTCGCGGC
>JANYCM010000116.1 GCA_025360285.1 Sphingomonadales bacterium | reverse complement strand
TTGGGCATCGCCGTCGTTTCGCCTTTGCGCTGGCTCAAACCAGCCGCCTTGCCGGCAACCGCCTTGATCGAAAATCATCAAAGGTCGCAGCCTGGCTCTTGGCCGATAATTTCGTTTCGGGGTCGCATTATTTTCCTTATTTTCCTATTTTGGCACTTTTTCCGCGCTGGCTTCTCCTGTCATCGGGTTGCGAACAATGCTCGATTTTCACAATATCAAAGCGCGACATGAATCATCAATCTAACCCATCTGGATGATGTAGGACAGCGCATTCACCCCAACGCATAACCATGGTTGACCCTGTGGCGTTCGCCGCTTAGCCGACGTGCATGAACTTCCTGTCCGACAATGCCGCGTCACCCTGTCCTGAAGTTATGGCGGCGCTCGTTACCGCCGCCCCGGCGGCCGCGACGGGCTATGACGGCGATGCGATCTCGCAGCAGCTTGATGCGGCCTTTGCGGTGCTGTTCGGTTGCCCCTGCACCGTCCTGCCGGTCAGCACCGGCACGGCCGCCAATGCGCTGGCGCTGGCGACGATGGTGCCGCCCTATGGCGCCATCGTCTGTCATAGCCAGGCGCATATCCATGTCGATGAATGCGGCGCCCCGGAATTTTATACCGGCGGCGCCAAATTGCTGACGGTGCCGGGCACCGCGGGCAAGCTCACCGTGGCCGGCATCGAAACGGCGCTTGCGGGGCACCGCGGCGACGTCCATCAGGTACAGATTGCCGCCCTGTCGCTGACCCAGGCCACCGAAGCCGGCACGGTCTATACGCCGGACGAACTTGCAGCATTGGCCGGTCATGCCAAGGCACGGGGCTGGCGCGTCCATCTCGATGGGGCGCGATTTGCCAATGCGGTGGTTCAGCTTGGCTGCCATCCGGCTGATATCAGCTGGCGGGCCGGCGTCGATGTGCTCAGTTTCGGCATGATCAAGAATGGCGGGTTGCTCGCCGAGGCGCTGGTGGTCTTCGATCCGGCGCTGGTGCCGGGCTTGCGCCTGCGTCGCAAGCGTGCCGGCCAGATGCCGAGCAAAGGCCGCTTCCAGTCGGCGCAATTGCTGGCGATGATCCGCGATGATGTCTGGCTGCGTAACGCCAGCCTGGCCAATAACGCCGCTCAAAGCCTGGCGGCGGCGGCGGGCAATCGCTTGATGTATCCGGTTGAAGCCAATGAGTTGTTTCTGAAATTGCGCCCCGGCGAGCCGGCGCGGCTACGCTCTGCGGGCTTCGGTTTTTATGATTGGGGCGCCGTCGGTTCGGACGAAGCGCGCTTCGTAATTGCCTGGGACACGCCACCGGAAGCGATCGGCGCGCTCGCGGCCATGCTCTCGACCGGTGGGTGATCGCGTTCTGACGGCCGCGATTCCCGATGAACCGCCGCCTATCGGGCCGGGCCCATCACCGCGCCAGTTCTCAACGCGGCCGATGTCACCGCAGCAATGGTTGGCCTTTGTCACGATAACCCTGATCTGGGGATCGACCTGGTTTGTCATCAAAACCCAGATCGGCATCGTGCCGGTATCCTGGTCGGTGACATGGCGGTTCCTGCTGGCGGGCATTGCCATGCTGATAATCTGTGTTTTTCGGCGCGTGTCGCTGCGCATTGGTGCCAAAGGCCATGGCTTTGCGGCGCTGATCGGCGTGTTGCAGTTTTCGCTCAATTTCAACCTTGTCTACCGCGCCGAAGAACATGTCACCTCGGGGCTTGTGGCGCTAACCTATGCGCTGCTGCTGGTGCCCAATGCCGGCTTTTCGGCGCTGTTTCTTGGCCATCGCATCGCCGGACGCTTTGCGCTGGGCAGCCTGCTGGGCATTGTCGGCGTCGCGATGTTGTTCGCGCGTGATCTGGGCGATCCCGGCGCCAATGTCGGTGTAACGATAACCGGGCTGGCGCTGGCGGCCGCCGGCGTGCTCAGCGCGAGCGCGGCGAATGTCATGCAGGCCAGCCCTGTCGGCCATGCGCTACCGTTGCAGGCCGGCCTTGCCTGGGCGATGTTCTATGGCTGCCTCGCCAACGCCGGCTTTGCGCTATTTGTCGCGGGTCCGCCGGTGTTTGACGGGTCGCCGGGCTATATCGCTGGCCTGGTCTATCTGGGCGTTCTGGCCTCGGCGGTGGCGTTCAGCCTCTATTATCGGCTCATTCGGGAGATTGGCGCAGGGAGGGCGGCCTATTCAGGGGTCATCGTGCCCCTGGTGGCGATGGCCTTGTCGACGCTTTTCGAAAACTATCTCTGGTCGCCGCTGGCGGTTGCCGGTGCGCTGTTGACCAGCATTGGTCTTGTTGTGGCGCTGCGCGGCAAGTCGGGTTGAGTGCCCGGTACATCTGCTGCGGCCCGGCCGGATTGATCAGGATCAAGGCGACCAGCGCCGGTTTCGTGCGTTAGGGCTTTGTCGGCCGGACTTCCGGCGCGGGAGAGCGGCGATGAAGACCATAATTGTGCATATCGATTCCGATGAAGGCCAGGACGCCCGTTTGCAGGCGGCCTTTGATCTGGCGCGCGCCTTTGACGGCCATGTCCATTGCCTGCAGGTCACGCCCTATGCCGCCTATGCGATGGGGGATGCCTCGATCGGCGCCTTTCCGGTGACGGCACTGATCGAGACTGTCGAGGCCAGTCGCGCTGCCGAAAAGGCGGCGGTTGAAGCGCAATTGGCCAAGGAGGACATCAGCTGGGATTTTGTGGGCCGCGATGGCGATCCGGCCGAACGGTTGATCGAAGCCGCGCGCCTTGCCGATGTCATCGTGATGAGCGCCGGGCCCTTTGTGCGCAACCCGACCTTGCCGCTGGGCCTGACCGGCGACGTCGCCCTGCATGCGCGCACACCGGTCCTGGCGGTTCCGGCTGCCAGTCGCGGCTTCGCGGTTGCCAGCGCGGCGCTGATCGCCTGGGATGGATCACGCGAAGCGGCGACGGCACTGCGGGCCGCTCTGCCGCTGCTGCACCTTGCCGGGGCCGTGTTCATCCTCACCGTGGCGGAAAAGCCGAGCGACTTTCCGGCGCGGGCGGCGGCGGTCTTTCTGTCCCGCCACGGTATCACGGCCGAGGTGATCGAGCGGCCGGACGATGGCCAGGGCGTCGAAGCGGCGATCCGGGCAGTCGCCATCGAACGCGGTGCAGGCTGGATCGTACAGGGTGCCTATGGCCATTCCCGGCTGCGCGAAACGCTGTTCGGCGGCGTTACCCGCGGGTTGTTGGGTGATGCACCCCTGCCATTGTTCATTGCGCATTGAGGCCCACGAACTCAATG
>JANYCM010000113.1 GCA_025360285.1 Sphingomonadales bacterium | reverse complement strand
CACCGGCGGGGTCAAGGCCAGCGGCCGGGCGCGGGCGACCATCGCTGTCAGGCTGACCGCCGGCATGGCCATGCCGGGCATATCCATACCCGCCATATCCATACCCGCCATATCCATGCCGGCCATGTCCACGCCGGCCATGTCCGTGCCAGCTATGTCATGGCCCTGATAGTCATCGGCGGGGGGCCGGCTGCCGGTCGTCCAGTCCTGCTTGCGGACATCGACACCGGCCACGGCCTTGACCATGCGAAAACCATTGCCCCACACCCCGGTCCAGGGCAGCGCCGACAGCAGCAGGACCAGCGCCAGTCCGCTGACCCAGATGCCGGTGACAGCATGCAGATCGCGCCAGAACAGCCGGCGGCCCTGATTGAGCCGCGGCACGAATACGCCGGCGAACCCCGTGCCGCCGCGCGGCCACCACAGGTACAGCCCGGTCAGCACCATGACGATCGCCCAGGAGCCAGCGAGTTCAACGAGCCAGTCCCCCGGCTGGCCTATCAGCAATTTGCCGTGCAGCGTGCGCAGCCAGGGCATCAGCCGGTCGTTCGGTGCCATATCGGCCAGGATGCGCCCGCCCAAGGGCGAAACGACGACCTGCCGATCGCCCGCCGGCGTCGCCAGATCAATGACGGCGGCATCATTGGCGGCTTGCGGCAGGCGATAGGCCTTGAGCGTCGCGCCGGGATGGCGGGCAAGGGCCGCCGCCAGTTGCGCATCGGCATTGATGGGCGCGGCGGTGACAGGAAGATTGCGCCAGGGCGATTCCTCCCAGCGTTCATAATCCGCCTTGAACAGATAGATTGCGCCGGTGACCGACAGGATAAGGATGAAGGGGATGACGAACAGGCCAGCATAGAAACGCCAGCGCCACAGGGTGCGCCAGACCGCCGCATCGGCGGGGTTGCGAGCAATCATGAAAATTCTCCCGCCCGGCACCGCGCGCCGGGGTGCATGAGGATGGTCTCGTCTCAGGCAGTCGGGAGGATCGGGGGGCCTTGCGGTGGTGGGCGCGCGGCGCGGGGCGGGGCGATGCGCACGCCGGGATCACCGAGACGAGCCGGCACTACGAGCGCCAGGAGCGCCGGTGGCATTATGGCCGGCGCGGCAGCCGCGAGCAGCGGGGCGATGCCGGCGAAGGCGCACGGCGCTTCATGGCCGGGGCTGACCGGCCCGTGGCTGTCGTGCCGGACGGTATCGCCCGAACACAGCGTCAGCACCACGCCGTCGGCAGATGCGACCGGCATCCAGCCGGCGGGCACCAGCGCGCGCAGCCACAGCGCCGCCAGCAATAGCGGCATGATGAGGACAAGGCGGTGGCGCAGCGCTGGCACGGCCGGGGCATAGCGGGGTTTGCCGCGACGGTGAAGCCGCTACAGGGGCTTTTCGCCGCGCCGCATTGGCCCTAGAGCGTCGCGCCATGAGCAGCAGCCCCGCCTCCAAGATCGCCCCCGCCATGAAACCCTGGGTGGGCGGCATCCATGCCTATGTGCCGGGCAAGGCCAGTGTCGATGGCCGGCCGGTGGTCGCCAAGCTGTCGTCGAACGAAAATCCCTTCGGGCCGTCGCCCCAGGCGGTGGCGGCAATGACGGCGGTGCTGGGCAACAGCAATCTTTATCCCGATCCGGCGGCGACGGCGCTGCGCGAGGCGCTGGCGGCGCGGCACGGGATCGATGCCGATCGTATCATCTGCGGCACCGGCTCCGATGAACTGATCCATCTGGTTGCCGGGGCCTTTGCCGGGGTGGGAGACGAAGTGCTGTATGTCCGCCACGGTTTTGCCGTGTACGACATTGCCGCACGGCGGGTGGGGGCGACACCGGTGGTGGCGCCCGATGTCGATTATGCCTGTGATGTCGATGCCGTGCTGGCGGCGGTCACCGAGCGCACGCGGGTGGTGTTCCTCGCCAACCCCAACAACCCGACCGGCACCTTGATTCCGGCGAGCGAAGTGCGCCGGCTGCACGCCGGGCTGCGGGCGGATATCGTCTTTGCGCTGGATGTGGCCTATGCTGAATTTGCCGATGGCGACTATGAGGACGGTATCGCGCTGGCGACCGCTCATGACAATGTCGTGGCGCTGCGGACCTTTTCGAAAATTTATGGCCTGGCGGCGCAGCGGATCGGCTGGGGCTATGCGGCGCCGGCGCTGATCGATGCGATGCACCGCATCCGGGCGCCGTTCAACGTGCCCACCACCGGCCAGGCCGGCGCGATTGCCGCGCTGGCGGACCATGACTGGACGGCAAGAACCCGCGCCCATACGATCGAATGGCGGCAATGGCTGGCCGGCGAAGTAACGGCGCTGGGCAATGCCGGCCTGCGCGCCATTCCGTCGGCGGCGAATTTCGTGATGATTGAATTTCCCGAAGCCGGCGCGGTGACGGCGGCGGGGGCCAATGCGGCGTTGCTGTCCGATGGCATCATCGCGCGCTATCTGGCGGTGCAGGCGATGCCGCGGTGCCTGCGCATTTCCATTGGAACCGAGGCGGAAACGCGCGCCGCGGCGGCCTCGCTGCGCCGCTATGTCGAGGGTGCGGCCGGCTGATGCTGCCGTTTTCGCGGGTTGCCATCATCGGCATGGGGCTGATTGGCTCGTCGCTGGCGCGCGCCGTGCGCCAGGCGATGCCAACGGTGCGGCTGACGGTGTCGGATGGCGATGCGGCGGTGCGGGCGCGGGTGCTGGCGCTCGATCTGGCCGATGATGTGACTGACAATGCCGGGGCGGCGGTGGTCGATGCCGATCTCGTCATCCTCGCCGTCCCGGTGGGGGCGATGGGCGCCGTGGCGGCGGAAATTGCCGGGGAACTGGCGCCCGGCGCCATTGTGTCCGACGTGGGATCGGTCAAGGAACGCGTGCTGACCGATCTGGTCGCCGGCCTGCCCGGCGTCATCGTCATCCCGGCGCACCCGGTGGCGGGGACGGAGAAATCGGGGCCCGATGCCGGCTTTGCCAACCTGTTCACCGACCGCTGGTGCATCCTGACGCCGCCGCCGGGGGTGGACGACTGGCAGGTGGCGCGGCTGGGGGATTTCTGGCGGGCATTGGGTGCCAAGGTCGAAACCATGGAGGCAGCGCACCATGACCGGGTGCTGGCGGTGACCAGCCATCTGCCGCATCTGATCGCCTATTCAATCGTCGGCACCGCCAGTGACCTGGAGACGGTGACGCGCAGCGAAGTCATCAAATATTCGGCCGGCGGCTTTCGCGATTTCACCCGCATCGCCGCCAGCGACCCGGTGATGTGGCGCGACGTGTTCCTCAACAACCGCGACGCCGTGCTGGAAACCCTGGGGCGCTTCACCGAGGATCTGGTAGCGCTGCAACGCGCCATCCGCTGGGGCGAAGGCGACACGCTGGAAGCGCTGTTCACCCGTACACGCGCCATCCGCCGCGGCATCATCGACGAGGGGCAGGATACCGAAGAGCCGGATTTCGGGCGCAAACATTAGAATCGCCGCTCAATCGCGCCCCATCGTTACAATCGGCGTGAAGCAGCCGACGATCAGCCGGCGGGCATCGAACGGCACGTCATCAGGCGTATCGAGCACACCATCGGCATGCATCCGGGCTTCGGCGTCATCAAGGCTCGCCTTGTCCGGCCAGATTTGCCAGGTGAAGACAATCTTTTCGCCCTGCATGGCCGCCACGGCGCGGCGGAAATCGGTCTGCTTGCCGTCGGGGACCATATCCTCCCACGCTTCGACGACTTCCAGGCAGCCATAGCGCTTGAAGATGGCGGCGCTGTTTTCGGCCCATCGGCGATACGCCTCGCGATTGTCTTCGGGAACGGGAATCACAAGTCCGGCGATATACATGGCACCCTCTCCTTGGCTTCGCATGCGGGCAACGGCGCTCGCAGGCCATGGCGCGATTAGGCTGGGCGTTCAGCTGCGGGCCAAGGGAGGCGTTATTTGCGCAGCGCCGGGCACGCCGGCACCTGGCCGCGTACCGCCCGCGCTGGCAGGTCGGCGGGCACGCCACTGAGCAGCACGGCGCCGCTCGTCCCGGCAAAGGCCAGTTGCACCGGCGTGCGCAGCCGCTGTTCGGCGGGCGGCGCGGTGCCAGCGAAGGCGGCGGCGATGCTGGCGGGGCAGACGGTATCGATGGTGCCGGCCAGCCGCAGCGCACCGCGGCCCTGCGGCACCAGCGTTGCCTTCACCCGCGCCACGTCACCGCTGGCATCGGCGAGGGTGAGCGTGGTGATTTCGGCGGTGCCGGTGGCGGCCCAGGCGTCATAGCCGGTCAGCCGGCCGGGGCCGGTGATCAGCACATCGGCGGCCAGCGTCAGCGCGTCACCGCCATCCAGCCGCAGCCGCTGCCCGGCGATGACCAATTGCCCGCGCACCGGCCCGGCCGGGCTGGTGACCGGTGCCGCATCGCCGCGTTCGCGCAGGTGCAGCTCCAGCGTGTCAGCGGCGATGGCGACGGGCAGGAAACCCAGATGCGCCGTTGCTGCCTCGATGACGGTGGACAGGCGCGCCAGCCGGCCGGCGACGACATGGACGCTGCTCAGCGCCGTCTTGCCCGCGATCGTGGCGTTGATCGCCGAGCTGACGGTGGCGGAAAAGCGCAGGCCATCGGCCTGGATGATCGTCAGATCGGGCTGAAACGGCCCGCGGTTGATCCGGGCGCGATCGGCGCTGGCCGCCAGGTGCACGGCATCGCCGCCGGCGAGGTGCGGCGTCACCACCGATGTTTCCAGCCGATAGGGGAAGCCCGTGACGATGACCGGCGTGTTCGGCAGCCACCCTTCGATGCCGGCGCCGAAATCCGCCGCCCAGTCCGACCACAACCAGAAATACAGCCCCAGCCCGGTGGCGAGCGGCACCAGCGTCAGCCACAACGGCACCCGCCGCATCAGCGCGGACCCTGCAAGGCATTGATCGCCGCATGGACCCGGACTTCGATATCGGCGCGATCAAGGCCGGGGGGGATCGGCGCGCCGACCCTCATATGGATGGTGCCGGGATATTTGATGAAACCCCTGGTCCAGACCGATCCCGAATCGAGCGCGATCGGCACCACCGGCAGCCTGAGCATCTTGTAGAGGCCGGCAAAGCCCGCGGCCAGCGGCGGCTGCGCGCCGACGGCGACGCGGGTGCCTTCGGGAAAGATCACCACCGGCCGGCCGGCCTTTACCGCGCTCTGCGCCGCTTTCATCATCGCCCGCAGCATCGTCGCCGAGCCCTCGCGATCAACCCAGATCGACCCCTGGCGATCGGACGCCGCGCCCCAGACCGGAATCTTGCGCAATTCGGCCTTCATGACGACAGCCGGGCGGGCAAACCACCACAGCGTCATGATCGCTTCAAACGCCGATTCATGCTTCAGCGCGAACAGGTGCGGGCCGTCAGGGATCACCCCGTCGATTTGGAGGCGGATGCCGGCCAGCCAGCGCGCGCACCAGAAGAACCACCCGGCCCACAGCTTGGGACCGATGAACAGCAGCGCCGGCGACAAGCGGCCGGTAATCAGCACCAGCGGCACGATGACCACCGACCCCAGGTAAAAGGCCAGGGTGAACAGGATCGAGCGGATGAGCGCCACCAGCGTCCGCATCAGATCGCGCCCGTCATATCGCACCCAGCGCCAGCGCGATGCGGCGCAGCATATATTTGCTGTATTCGGCAGCGATGCTCGGCGCCTGGGGTTCCACCGGGACGGCATCGGGGATGACGGTGACGGTGCCGGGCAGCACCCGCGCCAGTTCCAGCCGCGCCCGCCGCATATGGCCCGCCGATGTCACCAGCCGGATCGAGGTGAAATGGTGCGACGCCACCCAACGCGCGGTTTCTTCAGCATTGGAACGCGTATCGACGGCTTCATAGCCGAGATCGGTGGTCATCAGGCGGCCGATATCCAGCCTGGCGGCGGCGGCCAATTGCTTGCGTGTCGTCAACCGGTCAACGCCCGTCACCAGCATACGCCGGGCGCTGCCGGCCTCCAGCACGGCGACACCGCGGTGCAACCGGCCGGCACCGCCGGTCAGCACCACCACGGCATCGCTGTGATTGGCGATCGGCGCCGGATCGGGCAGGGTCAGGGTAAACCACAGAAAGCCACCAGCCCAGGCAAGGCCCAGGACAGCGATGAGGCGGCCGATGATGCCGGCGGGCGACATCGCCTGACGCCGGCCCGACGCGGGCGGCCGGGCGCGCGGTAGCGGACGTCGGGTCACATCTCGCCGCGCTGACGGCGCAAGGCATACCAGCGCGCGACATTGGCATTATGGTCAGCAAGCGTCCTGGCGAAGACATGCCCGCCGCTGCCATCGGCGACGAAATACAGCGCGTCGGTGGCCTGGGGGTCGAGCACGGCAGCAATGCTGGCGCGGCCGGGGTTGGCGATCGGGCCCCTGGGCAGGCCGGGTTTCAGATAGGTGTTGTAACCGGTATCGGCCAGCAATTCCGACCGCTTGATGCGGCGGCCGAGCGGGCGCCCTTTGGTGATCGGGTAGATGACAGTGGGATCGGCATCAAGCTTGATGCCTTGCCGCAGCCGGTTCGAATAGACGCCCGCCACCAGCCGGCGTTCACTGGCCTTGCCGGTTTCCTTTTCGACAATGGCGGCGAGGATGATGGCTTCCGCCGGGGTTTTCACCATCGCTGCCGGACGGCGTTTCGCCCATAGCGCGGCGAGCGTCCTCGTCATCGCCGCTTGCATTCGGGCCAGCACCTTGGTGCGCGGCTCGCCGGGCTGGAAATCATAGGTTTCGGGCAGCACGCTGCCTTCGGCGGGGACGGCGATGGTCCCGCTCAGCCCGGTTTCGGCGCGCAGCCGGTCGGCGACCATGACCGACGGCAGGCCTTCGGGAATGGTGATGCTGGCGCGGACGACATCGCCCTTCTGCAAGGCTTCCAGATAGACGTGCCAGCCCATGCCGGGCATCAGCTGATAGGTGCCGGCCTGCGGCGGTGCCTTGCTGCCGAACAGCCGGGCAAGAAAACGGAATTGCCGCGGTGCATCGACCAGCCCGGCCTTGCTGAGCGCCGTCGACACCTGGCCGAGCGAGGCCCCCTTGGCGATGGTGACAATGACGGGCGCCCCCGGCCGCGCGCCCCAGCCGAACCAGGGTGCGACCAGCAGCGGCCCGCCGATCAGCAGCAATAGCAGCACGAAGCTGATGATGGTGCGGCGCATCGGCTGGCGGTCAGACCGCGCGCATCACCAGTGTCGCGTTCGTGCCGCCGAACCCGAAACTGTTGTTGAGCACGGCCTTGATCGGGCGTTTTTTGGCGACATGCGGCACCAGGTCGATCCCGGCACAGGCATCGGACGGATTATCGAGATTGAGCGTTGGCGGTGCCACCTGGTCGCGCAGCGCCAGCAGGCAGAAGATCGCCTCGACCGCGCCGGCACCGCCGAGCAGATGGCCGATCGCCGATTTGGTCGAGGAGATCGAGACGGTATCGATGGCGCTGCCGAACACCCGGCGCACCGCGCCCAGTTCCAGTTCGTCGCCGACCGGGGTCGAGGTGCCATGGGCGTTGACATAATCGATATCGGACGCCGCCAGCCCCGCCCG
>JANYCM010000075.1 GCA_025360285.1 Sphingomonadales bacterium | reverse complement strand
AATTTCCGGCGTTCGCCCCGCCAAATCCGGTGCCGATACCCTGACGCCCGGCCTGCGCCCCTTAGCTGTATCCGGCGACGACCCCGGAATTTCCGCAAAACGACCCCCAAAACCCCGAAAAGCCCCGCCACCTTGCCTGATCCGGCAGGGCGGGCCATATCCCTTGGCCATGGCCTCTCCCGCAATCGACGCGCTGACCCATGCGCTGGCCCGGCTGCCCGGCCTTGGCCCGCGGTCGGCGCGGCGGGCGGTTCTGCACCTCATCAAGAAGCGCGAAACCGCGCTGGCGCCGCTGATTGCCGCGCTCCAGGCCGTCGAACGAGGACTGGTTGTCTGCGGCGTCTGCGGCAATATCGATACCCAGGACCCCTGCGCCGTCTGCACCGATCCGCGCCGCGATCCGGCCAGTCTGTGCGTGGTGGAGGAGGTCGCCGACCTCTGGGCGCTGGACCGGGCGCGGCTTTTTTCCGGCCGATATCATGTACTTGGCGGCAAGCTGTCGGCACTCGATGGTGTGCGGCCCGAAGATCTTTCGATCCCGGCGCTGGTGGCCCGCGTCGCCGGCGGCGGCATTGCCGAGGTGGTGCTGGCGATGAATGCGACGCTGGAAGGCCAGACGACGATGCATTATGTCGCCGATCAACTGGCCGGGCTGGGGGTGCGGGTGACGCAATTGGCGCACGGCCTGCCGGTGGGCGGGGAGCTCGATTATCTCGATGAGGGGACTTTGGCGCTGGCGCTGCGGGCGCGGCGGCCGGTTTCTTGACGTTTCGCCTCTGAATCCCTAGCTCTGCGCCATGGCCATTCTTGATATCATTGAAATTCCGGACAACCGGCTCCGGCAGATTTCCAAGCCCGTAGAACGGGTTACCGACGAACACCGGGCGCTGATCGCCGACATGTTCGAGACGATGTATGACGCGCCGGGCATCGGGCTGGCGGCGATTCAGGTCGGCGTGCCCGAACGCATCCTGGTCATCGACCTGCAACGCCCCAAGGACCCCGACGCCCCCGAAGCGACCAGCGAGGCCGAGGCCGAAAAAATCGAATATGTCCATGATCCCAAGGTCTTCATCAATCCGGTGATCACCTGGGAATCGGACGAATTGTCGATCTATAACGAAGGCTGCCTGTCGGTGCCCGCCCAATATGCCGACGTCGATCGCCCGGCCCGCATTCGCGCCACCTGGCTCGATGAAACCGGCGCGGCGCATGACGCCGAACTGGATGGACTGCTGGCAACCTGCCTCCAGCACGAGATGGACCATCTCGAAGGCATTTTGTTCATTGATCACCTCAGCAAGCTGAAGCGTGACATGCTGTTGAAAAAGCTGGAAAAATCCCGGCGGGCCAAGGCCGCATAGCGACTGGCGGCTTTAGTCGTCGTCATCATCGTAGGACGGCGGCCGCAGCTTTTTCAGGCTGTCAGCGAGATGCTGTTTATCCGACTTGGCCGGCGGCTGTGACTTCTGGTCGAGATCCGATGGCGGCATGGTCCGGCCGCTGGCAGCACTGACAATGGTTGATGGCGTTGTTCTGGGCATCATCGAACTGCTCGAACTACTGCTGCTGCCGCCGATCCAATGCCCCGGCGGCGGCGCATCATGGTCGCGGCCCAGCACATGGCCGCGCATTTCATAGGGCACTTCGCGGAATTCAAAGATGCTGCTGTGCTTGCCCAAAATGGTCGCCGCCGGCACCAAATGCCCGGCCAGCGCGCCCTTCTGCATCACCATGTAATCAAAGGCTTGCTGCAGGAAATCATCGGTCAGATGGGCCTGCACCATCTTGAGCACGACCTCGCGGTCGGCAGGAACCAGCGGCGTCAGCCATTCCGCCGGAGACGTGCGCGGCAGCACCTGCCAACTGTTCTTGATGGCTGGATCATGCAGTTTCGCAGCGTTGCCGCTGCGGTAGATGCCGCCAAGGAATTCGACAGCCGAAAGCAGCATTTCAAACGCCCGGTGCGCCTTGGCCTGGTCCTTGAACGGCGCCTTGGCATCGGCTCGCGGCTTGAACCACGCCGAGGACTTCAGCAGCAGCGCGCTTTCCGGGCTGCCGCCGAGCATCGCATCGGTCTGCACACCCACAGAAATCTGGTTGGATGCACCGCTGATCTCACCATCTTCATAGGTGATGCGGTGGTTCTTATTGTGGATTTTCAACACGAAACCAGCGGCGCGATTGTCGCCGGAGATATCGCTGGCGATGATGGCGCGCCGGTCCCTGCCTGCCGTCTTCACCGCTGCCACCAACAAGCCCACGGCATGCTTGCGGTCGGCATTGCCCAGCTGATCGGTGGCGACGACCGGCGAGGTGCGCAGTTCGATGGTATAATCCACCGGGCCGCCCATGTCCGACGTCAGTTCGGCGAGCATGCGGCCGGCCTTGAAGACCTGGACGAATACCCCGCGGTCGTCCTTCTTGCAGACCACGCGCGCGCCGCTGGGCAGTTCCTGTTCGACGCCGACCGTGGTGCCGGCATAATCGGCGGGACCGGCGATGCGCAGCGGCGCCAACACACCGCGGCCGGCGGACAGCAGCCCGGCGGTCATGCGCAGTGGGGGCGCACCGCCGCCACCGCGCGCTGCGCCCGGCGGCGGGCCGGCCCCCAGCGCCTTCATGGTTTCCTTCATCACCGTCATGCTGGGGTAGCGGTGCTCGACGCCATCATTGAGCAGTGCCAGAAAATGCGCCTTGGCCCCTGCCGAAAAACCCCATGTGGGGGGAATATGGTCAATGCCTTTTTCAAAGGTCTCGGCATCCTCGCCGGCGCCGACAATGATCGTCCGCTGGATGACGCCGCCGTTCAACTGGCTGGCCATGGCGCGCAACTGGTTGACGGGCCTTGCATTATTGAGCTGGGTTGCCAGTGCGGCGATCGATACGGGCGCAGCACCAGGCCCGGCTGTTGCTGGCGCAGCCGCCTTAGGCGCGCTGATGGGTGGCTTGGGCCCTGCCGTGCTGACGTCCCCCATTGCAAATCGTCCCACCGCTACGCCGCTTATATCGGCACGATCGCGGCCTGCGGTCAATCGGCGGCGGGATGTGCCTTCGTCCAGCGCGTGTCGAGGCGTTCCACCAGTTTCGCATCGCCGCGGCTGACCAGGGTCATGCCCTCCATCGCCGGTACATCGGCGCCGATCAACCGTGATCGCCAGCGATAGCCGATATCATAGATCGCGCTGTCGGCGCGCGGCGTGCCATCATCCAGATATTGTGTGACAATCGCCACCGGCAACCGCCCCGGCTTGCCGGGTTCGTGCGCCAGCCGGTGCAGCGCATCGGCGAACCAGCCGGCCTCGATCCGCGGGCTGCCGACGGTATCGACTTTCGATATCCCCAGCGCCGCCGGGAACATGATGGTCTGGGTCTGGATCACCCGGTCGGAATTGGGGCTGGTGATGGTCAGCAGCCGGCCATCGTCACCGGCATGGCTGGTCAGCATCAGCGGCTTGGCGGCGGCCCTGGTCCCCAGCTTGGCCTTATCCTCGACGCGCTGCTGGTGCGAATCCCACAGGCTCGCGGCCGAAATGACCAGTGCCAGCACGCCGACAATCTCGCCGATGGTCAGCCAGCGGCGGCGGCGCTGTGCCGGGGTTTCGGGCGCGTCGGCCATGTCAGCGCGGGGCGGCCAGCGCGGCGAGGATTATCGCCGCGACGTCTTCGGGCGGCTTGACGCTGGCGGGGTCCTCGCCGGGAAAAGCGCGGGCGCGCATGGCAGTGCGGGTGGCGCCGGGGTCGATGACATGCGTGCGGATCGGCGTAATCGCCCCGGTTTCAAGGCCATAGACGGCGATCAGGCTTTCCAGCGCTGCCTTGGACGCAGCATAGGCGCCCCAATAGGCGCGGGGCTTGCTGCCGACCGATGAGGTGATGGCGACGACATCGCCGCCGGCGCTCTGCCGCAGCCAGGGGTCAAAGGCGCGCAGCAGCCGCCAGTTTGCCGTCAGGTTGAGCCCGATGACCTTGTCCCATTCCTTGGGGTCGATATGTGGCACCGGGGTCAGGTTGCCGAGTTGCGCCGCATTGAGCACCAGCACGTCGAGCCGGCCCCAGCGCGCGCCGATGGCGGCACCCAGCCGGTCGATGGCCTCGCTGTCGGCGAGATCGAAGGGCGCGATCGTTGCGGTGCCGCCGGCGCCATGGATGCGGCCCTCGACGGCCGCCAGATCGGCCTCCTTGCGCGCAGTCAGGATGACATGATGGCCGGCGGCGGCGAGCGCCAGCGCGGTTGCTGCGCCGATACCGCGGCTGGCACCGGTGACAAGGGCAAGTTTTGGCGAGTCTGACATCACTTCTCTGCTTTTCCCCTCCCGCCTGCGGGAGGTGTCGGTATTGAGGAAAACAGGGTTGCTTTATTGGCGGAAGAACTCACCCCTAACCCCTCCCGCAAGCGGCAGGGGAGGAAATCAGATCACCCGTTCCGCCAGCAAACTCAACTGGTCGGGCACCTCATTGTCCTCCTGGTCGGTCAACCGCGTCGGATAGTCGCCCGTGAAGCAGGCATCGCAGAATTGCGGCGCATCATCGCGGCGCATGTCCTCACCCAGTGCCCGGTAAAGCCCATCGATCGACAGGAACGCCAGGCTGTCGACCTTGATATAGTCGCGCATGCGTTCGACATCCATTTGTGCCGCCAGCAGCTTTGATCGTTCCGGTGTATCCACGCCATAATAGCAGCTGTGTCGCGTCGGCGGGCTAGCGATGCGCATATGCACTTCCTCCGCCCCGGCATCGCGCAGCATCTGGACGATCTTCAGGCTGGTGGTGCCGCGCACGATGCTGTCATCGATCAGGATAATGCGCTTGCCGGTGATCATGGCACGGTTGGCATTGTGTTTCAGCTTCACCCCCAGGTTGCGGATCTGGTCCCCCGGCTGGATGAAGGTGCGGCCCACATAGTGCGACCGGATGATGCCGAGTTCAAACGGCAACCCCGATTCCTGGGCATAGCCGATTGCCGCCGGCGTGCCGCTGTCGGGCACCGGCACAACCATATCGGCATCGATGCCGCTTTCGCGCGCCAGTTCGGCGCCGATGGCCTTCCTCACCTGATAGACGCTGGAGCCATCGACCATCGAATCGGGCCGGCTGAAATAGACATGTTCAAAGATGCACGGCCGCGGCCGCTGCACAGCGAACGGCCGGATCGATCGCAGGCCGCGCGGTGAAATGATGATCATCTCGCCGGGTTCGACGGCGCGTAGGAAGGTCGCGCCGACCACGTCGAGCGCCACGGTTTCCGAGGCGAGGATATAGGAATCGCCCAGTCGCCCCAGCACCAGCGGCCGCACGCCGAGCGGATCACGGCAGGCCAGCATCCCTTCGGCGGTCAGGCAGATCAGGCTGTAGGCACCCTCCACCCGCTTCAAGGCGTCAATGAATCGATCGAGCAGTGTACGATAGGAGGAGGTAGCGACCAGATGGATGATGACTTCGGTGTCACTCGTCGATTGGAAGATCGATCCGCGCCGTACCAGGTCACGCCGCAGGGTCACCGCGTTGGAAATATTGCCATTGTGGCAGACGGCAAAGCCACCCGACGACAGTTCGGCGAACAGCGGCTGGACGTTGCGAAGTGCTGTCTCGCCCGTCGTCGAATAGCGGTTGTGGCCGATCGCGATGTCGCCCTTCAGCTTGCGGATCACTTCATCCGAATCGAAATTGCCGGCGACATGACCCATGGCGCGGTGGGTATGGAAATCCTTGCCGTCGAAAGTCGTGATGCCGGCGGCTTCCTGGCCGCGGTGCTGCAAAGCGTGCAGGCCCAGCGCCACCAAGGCCGCGGCGCCATCGGCGCCATAGACGCCAAATACGCCGCATTCTTCGTGGAGATGATCATCTTCCCACGGATCGGTCGTCATCATGCTGGTCATTGCTAAGGGAGCCTCGTCAGCGCCGCGCCTGGGGGGCATATAGGGATTCGTTGCGGCTTTGTCGCCCCCGAAACCGACTTGGAATTGTCATATGAGTGATGCGAATGACGCAGGGCTGGCGCTGAAGCCGAAATGGGACGCCCATGGCCTGATCACTGCGGTGGCCAGCGATGCCGCTACCGGCGACCTGCTGATGGTCGCCCATATGAACGCCGATGCCCTTGCCGTCACCCTGGCGACGGGGGAGGCGCACTATTGGAGCCGATCGCGCCAGGAACTTTGGCACAAGGGCGCTACCTCGGGCAGCACCCAGCGGGTGGTGGAGCTGCGCATCGATTGCGACCAGGACGCGATCTGGCTGAAGGTCGAACCGGCCGGGCCGGCGTGCCATACCGGGGAGCAGTCGTGTTTTTACCGGGTGGTTACGCCGACGGGATTGGTCCACGGCTGATGTCGGTCGATGCTTTTGTTGATTTTGGCATCAGGCTGGCGGGTGAGACGGCAATCGACGTCATCCAGTTAGTAGGCAGCGACGATACGCGGGCGGCCGCCGCGACGCGAGCCCTGGTATTCTTTGGAACGGCGACCGTTTGCGCCCTTGGGATTTGGTTCCTGTTGCCAATGATGGTCAGTGGCCAGGCCAGTATTTTCGCCGTTGCTTGCTTTGTAGTCATAATCGGGATCGGCGGATATGTGACGCGGCGCGCATTCGGGGAAGTGTGGCGACTTGTGCATTGGGGTGAGCCAGGCGTGATTGCAGACAAAGCCGAGCTTACCATCTCGAAGCACAAAAAGACCATTGCCTAGAATGAGATCACTGCCGTAGCGCGCGAACGCCGCGGTGGACTCGGCCGAGTGCGGATCGTTCTGGCAAAGACATCCACCCCCCACATATTCATTGCCACCCGCAGGTCTGCTGCGCTGGCAGAAGCGATCCTTGCCGGCGCCGCTCTGAAACGGCTGGCAAAGGCTTGACATTCGCGCCCGCAACTTGACGCTTACGTTAACGTCAACTAGACCGTCACTCATGTCGGAGCCCGCCCATAGTTTCGCGACCGTCGCCGTGCCGCCGCCGCCATGCGGGGCCGAAAGCTTCACCATCACCGAGCTGAGCCTGGCCTTTAACGTTACCCCGCGCGCCATCCGTTTCTATGAAGATCAGGGCCTCATCGCGCCGGAACGCCAGGGCCAGAACCGGGTCTATTCCCGGCGGGATCGGGCCCGGCTGGCGTGGATCCTGCGCGCCAAGAATGTCGGCTTTTCACTCGCCGAAATCCGCGAGATGATCGACCTTTATGATCTGGGCGATGGCCGTTCCACGCAGCGCCGGGTGACGCTCGACAAATGCCGGGCGCGGGTGGCCGCCTTGCAGGAACAGCGCGCCGATATCGATGCGACGATCGATGAATTGCAGGCGTTTTGCGCGCTCATAGAAACCGTTACGCCCAAAGCCGCGAACCAGTAACATATTCCTGTCAGGACTGACCCATGCCCGTCTATCGCGCCCCGGTGAAGGACACGCAATTCGTCCTTGATGCCATTTGTGGCCTGGAAAAATATTCAAATTTACCCGGCTTTGCCCAGGCGACCCCCGATGTCGTCAAGGCCATATTGGAAGAAGGCGGCAAATTCTGCGAACAGGTGCTGGCGCCCTTGAACTTGTCCGGCGATATCGAAGGCTGCACCCGTCATGATGACGGCAGCGTCACCGCCCCGGCGGGCTTCAAGGCGGCCTATGCGCAGTTCATCGAGGCGGGCTGGGGCACGCTGATGGCCGATGAAGAATGGGGCGGCCAGGGCCTCCCCTATGTCATCGGCACGGCGTTCAGCGAATACATGTCATCGTCGAACATGGCGTTCGGCATGTACCCTGGCCTCAACGAAGGCGCCCAGGCGGCGATCGAGGCGGTCGGCAGCCCCGAACAGAAAAAACAGTTCCTGCCCAACATGGTGTCTGGCCATTGGACTGGCACAATGAACCTTACCGAACCGCAGTGCGGCACCGATCTAGGCCTGATCCGCACCCGCGCCGAACCCCAGTCCGATGGCACCTATGCGATCACCGGCACCAAGATTTTCATTTCGGCTGGTGAGCATGATCTGTCCGACAACATCATCCACCTGGTGCTCGCCAAGATCGCCGGCGCGCCGGACAATGTGAAGGGCATCAGCCTGTTCATCGTGCCGAAGTTCCTGGTAACTGATGACGGATCGCCGGGCGCGCGCAACGTCGTCAAATGTGGCTCGATCGAGCACAAGATGGGCATTCACGCCAACGCTACCTGCGTGATGAATTATGACGGCGCCACCGGCTATCTGATCGGGGAGGCCGGCAAGGGCCTGCGCGCCATGTTCATCATGATGAACGCGGCGCGGCTGGGGGTCGGCGTGCAGGGGCTGGCGATGGGTGAAGTTGCCTATCAGAACGCTGTCTCCTATGCCAAGGATCGCATCCAGGGCCGGGCGCTTTCCGGGCCGGCGCATCCGGATGCCAAGGCCGACCCCATAATCGTCCACCCTGATGTGCGGCGGATGCTGATGGACGGCCGGGCCTTCAACGAAGGCGCGCGGGCGCTGATCCTGTGGGGAGCCTTGCAGGTCGATCTGGCAAAGCATGCGGCGAAGCCGGAAGAACGCCAGCTGGCCGATGACCTGATCAGTCTTATGACGCCCGTCATCAAGGGCTATTGCACCGATCTGGGTTATCGCATCGCTACTGAAAGCCAGCAGGTCTATGGCGGCCATGGCTATATCCGCGAATGGGGCATGGAACAGTTCGTCCGCGACGCCCGCATCGCGCAGATTTACGAAGGCACCAACGGCATCCAGGCGATGGACTTGGTCGGCCGCAAGCTCGGCATGAACGGCGGCCGCGGAACGCAGGCGTATCTGGCGCTGGTCGGCGAGGCGTTGAAGGATGCGGCGGCGGATGAGCGCCTGGCCGTGATCGCGGCGCCGCTGGCAAAGGCGCTGGGCGATTTGCAGGGCGCCACGATGTGGCTGCTGCAGAACGGCATGGCGAAGCCCGACAATGCCGGGGCGGGGGCGACCGCCTATCTGCACCTGATGGGTATCGTGGCGCTCGGCCATATGTGGCTTTTGATGGCCAAGGCGAGCCACGCTGCCCTTGATGCTGGGGCGTCGGATGCCGACTTCTATAAGGCCAAGTTGGTCACAGCGCGCTATTATGCCGAGCGTTATTTCCCCGATGCGGCGGCGCTGCGGGCGAAGCTCGAGGCCGGCAGCGAAGCGATGATGGCGTTGTCGGCGGAAGCTTTTTAACTCCCCTCCCGCTTGCGGGAGGGGCTGGGGGTGGGGGAGTGGGACCCGCACCCGGCGTCATACAAAAGAACCCACCCCCGACCCCTCCCGCAAGCGAGAGGGGAGAAGTGAAGGAAGCGAACATGGCCGAAGCCTATATCTACGACGCCGTCCGCACCCCGCGCGGCAAGGGCCGCAAGGACGGCAAGTTGCATGAAATCACGCCGATCCAGCTTGGCACCCAGGTGCTGCAGGCGGTGCGCGATCGTACCCGGATCGACACGGCCGATGTCGATGATGTGATCTTCGGTTGCGTCGCGCCGGTGGGAGAGCAAGGCAGCGACATCGCTCGCGTCGCCGTGCTCAACGCCGATTATGCCGAAACCACTGCCGGCGTGCAGATCAACCGCTTCTGTGCCTCGGGCCTGGAGGCGTGCAACATGGCTGCTGCCAAGGTGATCTCCGGCGAAGCGATGTTTGCCATCGGTGGCGGTGTCGAAAGCATGAGCCGCGTGCCGATGGGTGCCGATGGCGGCGCCTGGGCGATGGACCCGGCGGTTGCTTACAAGACCTATTTCGCGCCGCAGGGCATTGGCGCCGACCTGATCGCCACCAAATATGGCTTCTCGCGCAACGACGTTGATGCCTATGCGATGGAATCGCAGAAGCGCGCAGCACGGGCCTGGGCCGAGGGGCGCTTCAGGAACAGTGTCATCGGCGTGCGCGATGTCATCGGTGAAATTGTCCTCGATCATGATGAGCATATGCGGCCGCAGACCGACATGCAGTCGCTGGGCAGCCTCGCGCCAGCGTTTGCGGCGATGGGCGAGCAGATGCCGGGCTTCGACGCCATCGCGCTGATGCGCTATCCGGAAGTCGAAAAGATCGATCACGTTCACCACGGCGGCAATTCGAGCGGGATCGTCGATGGTGCCAGCGCCGTCCTCATCGGCAACAAGGAAATGGGTGAAAAGTACGGGTTGAAGCCCCGTGCCCGTATCCGCGCCATGGCGTCGATCGGTTCCGAACCGATGATCATGCTGACCGGGCCGGAGTTCGTCGCTGCCAAGGTGCTGCAACGCGCCGGCATGACCAAGGATGATATCGACCTGTTCGAATTGAACGAGGCCTTTGCGTCTGTCGTGCTGCGCTACATGCAGGCGATGAACATTTCGCACGATCGTATCAACGTCAACGGCGGTGCCATCGCCATGGGCCATCCGCTCGGCGCAACCGGCGGCATGATCCTCGGCACCGTGCTCGATGAACTGGAGCGCACCGGCAAGGGCACCGCGCTGATCAACCTGTGCGTCGGTGCCGGCATGGGCACTGGCACGATCATCGAGCGGATTTAGCCGCCCTCCCGGTTGACGCGAAGGCGTCGTCTTCGACCGCGGGAGGGGCTGGGGGTGGGGGCGTCCTCGCCTGTTGTAGCCCAGCCCTTGCCGCACTCCCCCACCCCCAACCCCTCCCGCAAGCGGGAGGGGAGACGAGGAGACCCCAAATGACCGACACCGCCATCCGTTCCGAACTCGATGCCGACGGCATCCTCTTGCTCACCATCGATGTCCCAGGGCAGTCGATGAACGTCATCACGCCGGAAGTGTCGCGCGATCTCGCCGCGGCGATCGAACGGTTGAAGACCGACCCGGCCGTCAAGGGCGCCGTGCTGACCAGCGGCAAGGCCAGCGGTTTCATGGCCGGCGCCGACTTGAAGGGCATGGGCGGCCTCATCGGCGGCGGCGCGATCCCGGCTGGCAAGTCCAAGATGGCAGCCCTTTTCGACAGCGTGTTTCAACTCAACAAGCTGCTCCGCGACCTCGAAACCTGCGGCAAGCCGGTTGCCGCTGCCGTCAACGGCCTGGCGCTCGGTGGCGGCCTCGAATTCATCCTCGCCTGCCATTACCGCGTTATCGCTGACAATCCGAAAATCACCCTCGGCCTGCCCGAAGTCATGGTCGGCCTGTTCCCCGGCGCAGGCGGCACCCAGCGCCTGCCGCGCCTGATGGGCATCCAGCCGGCGCTGATGTATCTGCTCCAGGGTAAAAATATGAGCCCCCAGGAAGCGCTCGGCTTTGGTGTCGCC
The DNA here is from genome assembly GCA_025360285.1 of Sphingomonadales bacterium. Lineage (GTDB taxonomy): Bacteria > Pseudomonadota > Alphaproteobacteria > Sphingomonadales > Sphingomonadaceae > Sandarakinorhabdus. The sequence continues at coordinate 18,032 of JANYCM010000075.1, read as the reverse complement.
CAAGCTGTTGTGCCCGCTGCCGATGTGGTCGCTACCGCCAAGGCCTGGGTCAAGGCCAATCCGACCAAGGGCGTGCAGCCCTGGGATGAGAAGAGTTTCAAATTCCCCGGCGGCCCCGCCACGGGTCTCAACCCCGGCTTTGCGCAGATTTTCGTCGGCGGCACCGCGATGACGCATGTCAACGCCGGCGACAATATGAACGCCCCCAAGGCAATCCTGAGCGCGGTTTATGAAGGCACCCAGGTGCCGATGGACACCGCGATCCGCATCGAAAGCAAATATTTCGCCAAGGTGGTGGCTGATCCCCAGGCCGGCAACATGATACGCAGCCTGTTTGTTTCCAAGCAAGCCGCCGAAAAGGGCGCGCGCCGCCCAAAGAATGTGGCGCCATCGCCGGCGAAGAAGATCGGCATGTTGGGTGCCGGGCTGATGGGCGCCGGTATCGCCATGGTCTCGGCGCAGGCCGGCATCGAGGTGGTGCTGCTCGATCGCGACCAGGCCGCAGCCGACAAGGGCAAGCAATATACCGCCGACCGGCTGGCCAAGAAGCGCACCGACCCGGCCAAGTCGCAGGCCGTCCTCGATCGCATCCATACCACCACCGACTATTCCGATCTGAAGGGTTGTGACCTGATCATCGAAGCGGTGTTCGAAACGCGCGAGATCAAGGCCGGCGTCACTAAGGCCACCGAAGCCGTCGTTGGTGCCGACACGATCTTTGGCTCCAACACGTCGACCCTGCCGATCACTGGCCTCGCCGACGCCTGGTCAAAGCCTGAAAATTTCATCGGCATCCACTTCTTTTCGCCCGTCGAAAAGATGCCGCTGGTTGAAATCATCGTCGGCAAGAAGACCGGTGCCGAGGCCATTGCCAAGGCGCTCGATTATGTTGCCGCCATCCGCAAGACGCCGATCGTCGTCAATGACAGCCGCGGTTTCTACACCTCGCGCTGCTTCGGCACCTATGTCCAGGAAGGCTTGGCGCTGCTCGGCGAAGGCACGGTGCCGGCGCTCATTGAAAATGTCGGCAAGCAGATGGGGATGCCGGTTGGCCCGCTCGCGGTGAACGATGAAGTGGGGCTCGATCTGTCGTACAAGGTCGGCCAGCAGACGAAGGCCGATCTCGGCGACGCCTACAAGCCCGGCCCGGCCGATGCGGTGATCACCAGGATGCACGAACTCGGCCGCCAGGGCCGCAAGAACGCCAAAGGTTTCTACGTCTATCCAGAAGGTGGCAAGAAATCGCTATGGCCCGAACTGTCGGCCACCGTCGCCGGCGGCCTTGCCGATGACCAGCCGACACCGGCGGCGGTCAAGGAACGCCTGCTCTATCGCCAGCTTGTCGAATGCGCCCGCTGCTTTGCCGAAGGCGTGCTGGAAACCCCCGAAGACGGTGATCTCGGCGCCATCTTCGGCTGGGGGTTCGCGCCATTCACCGGCGGGCCGTTCAGCCATATGGATACCGTCGGGATCGCGACCGTCGTTGCCACCCTCGACCGGCTGGCGCAGGCGCACGGTGAGCGTTTCAGCTCGCCGCAACTGCTGCGTGACATGGCGGCGGCTGGTGACACCTTCTATGGCCGTGCGGCGCAGAAAAAGGCCGCCTAGCGGCAGGGGCGTTACAGGACGCCAATGTCACGCAGCCATTTCTCGACCTGTCCCGGCCATTCTATCGTGATCGGATCGGCCGTAGGCCGGATGCCAAAGGCGTGGCCGCCCTTTGCGTAAAGGCGCATATCGACCGGCACGCCCGCGTCGTTCAGCGCCAGCGCATAGGCCATCGGCTGTCGGACATTGTCGACGGGATCGTTCATAGCGTGAATGATCAGCGTCGTCGGCGCTTTCGCGCTGATCTCCACCCAGGGTGCCAGTTCAAGGTCGTTCTTTCTCTTGCTGGTATCCAGAACGCGGGCTGTATAAGCAAAGATCGCGAAGTCGGGCCGGGGGGATTTCTGGTCAGCCGCATCGGTCGGCGCATGGCTGCGCACTTCCGTATTGCGCATATTTGCCACAAGATAGGCGCCGGCCGAAAATCCGATTACGCCGATCTTGTGCGGATCAATCCCGTAGGTGTCAGCGCGTAGCCGCAGCAACCCCATCGCACGCTGGGCGTCTTCCAAACCCAATAAAGTCTTTGGTCGCTGCTGCTTGCCATTCACCTTGGACCATATTTGCGGCGTCCGGTATTTCAGCATGATGCAGGTCATACCGTGCTGGACCACCCAATCGCAGATTTCGGTGCCCTCCAGATCAGTGGCCACAGCGTAAAATCCGCCGCCCGGCAACACCAGCATTGCGGCGCCGGTGTTTCGCTCCTTTGTTCGATAGATGGTCATGGTCGGCCGCGTCACATAACTCGCCCAATGCCATTTTCGCCCCCCGACAAGCGGTGAGCCATTGCCAGTTGCTTCGGGATGATCGCCACTATCGGGCGTGGCGAGAGCGACATCCGCCGGCCACAGCGGTACCTGGGTGCCCCCTGCGGTCGGCTGCCACACGCCCGGCCGTTCCACCTTCGGCACCTCGATCGTCGTGGTCGCGCCGTCGGATTTCTGTGTCTGCCCATTGGCCGCCACGGCGTTGCCGATTGCGAGAAGCGAGGCGACGATGACCCGGAGCTGCGGCAATTCCCTGTGCCCTGTCTCGAGAGGCGTGGTGCGTTGATTTGATGACCCAGGGCCAGCGTGATCACAGGGGACGAAGACTATTGGGATTTATCCATGCCGGCGAGGCGTCGTGATACGCCCGGCTCGTCTTTTTGAAAGCCGATCTTCCCCTCCAATCACGAACAGCCTAGCGTGGAATGGCCGCAGGGGGAGCGCCAACCGATGATCATTGCCGATCCATTCGCCTTGCGCACTGGGCTGACTTTCAAGAACCGCGTCGCCAAGGCGGCGATGACCGAAGGGCTGGCAGCGCGCGACGGAATCCCCAATGACGATCATGTCCGGCTCTACCAGCGCTGGGCGGCCGGCGGGTCGGGTCTGCTGATCACTGGTAATGTTCAGATCGATCGGCAGCATCTCGAACGCCCCGGCAATGTCATCGTTGATGGCTCGCTGACGCCGGACGCCGCCGCGGCCTGGGCGCGCTGGGCCGCCGCCGCGACCGAAAATGGCGTGGCAGCCTGGGTGCAGGTCAGCCATGCCGGGCGTCAGACCCAGGTCAATGTCAACAAGACGCCCAAGGCACCGTCGGCGGTGCAACTGCAACTGCCCGGCGGCATGTTCGGCGTGCCGGAGCCGCTGACCGAGGCTGAGATTGTCGATCTCATCGCCCGCTTCGCCCATGTCGCGGTGGTGGCGCGCGATGCGGGTTTCTCAGGCGTCCAGATCCATGCCGCCCATGGCTACCTGATCTCGCAATTCCTCTCGCCGCTGGCCAATCGCCGCACCGATCAATGGGGCGGTGCCCTCGAAAACCGTGCTCGCTTCCTCATCGAAACCATCAAGGCGGTGCGCGCCGCTGTCGGGCCGGGCTTTGGCGTTGGCGTCAAGCTCAACAGTGCCGATTTCCAGAAGGGCGGCTTTGGTTTTGATGACTGCCTCATCGTCGCCGGCTGGCTGACCGATCTGGGGGTGGATCTGCTCGAACTTTCCGGCGGCACCTATGAACAGCCGGCGATGATGGACTTCGAAGGCATGGAAGCGCGCGAGGTGCCGCAACAGGCCAGCACTGCCGCCCGGGAAGCCTATTTCGTCGATCTCGCCAAGGCGTTGATGGCGGCCAAAACGCCGCCACTGCTTGTCACCGGCGGCTTTCGCAGTCGCGCCGCCATGGAGCAGGCTGTGGCCGCCGGCATCGCCATGGTCGGCGTCGGGCGGCCGCTGTGCGCCGCCCCCGATGCGATCAACGATCTGCTCGCCGGCAGCATCGACGCCTTGCCGCGCTTCGAGGCGCAACTGCGCATCGGCCCCGGCTGGCTTGGCCCGCATTCGCCCTTCAAACTGGCCCGCACCATCAACGCCTTCGCCGCCCAGGCCTGGTATTATCAGCAATTGCGGCGGATCGCGGCGGATGAGGCCATCGTGGCGATCAACCCGTTGCGGGCGTTTCTGGCCGAAAACCGGGAAAACATGGCGCGCGTGTAAGGCGCCGTGGCCCCGGCCTGTTGTGCCGGGCCGGGGCCCTGTATCAGGCCGCCACGGGCCGGCGCCGCCGCTGGGCCGCACCGACCAGGCCAAAGCCGGTGACCAGCAGCGCCCAGCTTGCCGGCTCGGGCACCGCGGTGATGTAAAGCCGGCTGACGCCCATCAAGCGATTGCTGAACGTGATTGATTTGATAACCGGCTGCGCAAAGCTGTAGCCGAAATAGCCCGGTGACGGCGGTGAAGAGCCGCCAAAGCGATTGGGGTTTGCGCCATTGTCATTGAGTTGCCAGACGCAATTTGCCGAAGCGCCGCTGGGGATGCAGCCGGGATCGGTCAGATAGGGACCCATCGACGGATAGGCAGCGAAAAACGCCGAATTGCCTGAGTTGTAACCGAAGGGCGATGCTGCGCTGTTGTTCCAGAACAGCTTGGCGAGCACACCCTTGACCGGTGTGTCGAAGGTCACAGTCATGGTGATATAATCCGGCAGCTGGTCCTGGTTGATCCGCATGATTGGCTCGCCGGGCGATCCCGCCACGCCGGAGTCCCAGGCAAAGGGTGTTGTCGAGCCGAACAGGCTGTCGGGGTAGTTCGACGTCCAGGTCGCGTTGCCAAAATGCACCGGGCCGGTGCCGATATAGTTCAGTGCTGGAATCACCAGTTCATGAGCATTCGGCAGGCTGCCAGCACCCTGAATCAGGGTTGCATTGGCACCGGTCGTGACGAGAAGCGACGCGAGAATTCCCCAAATCCTGTTCATTTCATCCTCCTGTTGTCCGCAACCCGATTCGGTATTGCTGACGCCAAGACTATGGCCGCGGTGATCGCCCGGCGCGTGATGGTGGTCACATTCCGGCAATCTTTTTACCCTCAGTTGGCATGGTGGTGCATCAGGGATGACAGGCCACATGGCGCAACGGCCAGCCCCCTTTCCGCCGCAGCCGGCCTTCGCTACCAGCACGATAATGCGTCGCCTGTTTATGTCCCTCGCCATCATCGTCATCGGCGTGCTGGCGATTTTCGCCTTTGGCGCGCTGCGCACGCCAAGCATCGTCCGCTATCGGATCGCGTTGCCCGGTCTCACCCAACCGCTGCGGGTCGTCCAGTTGTCCGACAGCCATGCCAGCTGGATCGACATGCCGCCCTCACGGCTGGTGCGGATCGTCGCGCAAATGAACGCCCTGGATCCCGATGTCATCGTGCTCACCGGGGACTATCGCGGCGGCAAGATCATCAACCGTCCGCACATGGCGCTCACCGACGCGCTGATGCCCTTTGCCGCGTTGCGCGCGCGCCTGGGGGTGTATGCGGTGCCTGGCAACCATGATTATGCAGCGGCGACGCGGGTGCAGTTTGGCCGGGAAGGCATTCGCCAGATCGATGGGGACTGGATCGATATCGGGCCAGTGATCCTTGCCGGATCAGGCTCCTTTGCCAGCCGCGTCAACCCTATTCAGGCGTTTTTCGCCGCCATCGCCGCCGCCCCGCCCGGGAAGCCGATGATCACCCTTTCGCATGAACCCGACATGTTTCAATATGTGCCGCGCCGATCCTCCGTGCATATTTCCGGCCACACCCATGGCGGCCAGATCATGCTGCCCCTGCTCGGCACCAGATCGCTCAGCGGCTATCTCGATGCGCATCTGCGCGGGGTCTTCCGGGAGCATGGCCAGGTCATGGTCGTGTCATCGGGCCTCGGCACGTCGCTTATCCCGATCCGTATCGGCGTGCCGCCGGAGATCGTTGAAATCACGCTGTTACCGGATCACTCGGTCGGCAGGAAATCCGGCACTGACAGATAACGTTCGCCGGTATCATAGTTGAAACCGAGGACGCGTGATCCGGCCGGCAGTTCGGGCAGTTTCTGGGCGATCGCTTGCAAGGTCGCTCCCGATGAAATGCCGACGAGCAGGCCTTCTTCCTTCGCCGATCGCAGCGCCATGGCCTTGGCGGCGGCGGGATCGACCTGGATGACGCCATCGAGCAGCTGCGTATGCAAATTCTTCGGGATGAAGCCGGCGCCGATGCCCTGGATGGGGTGGGGGTTGGGCTGGCCGCCCGAAATCACCGGCGACAGTGTCGGTTCGACAGCATAGATTTTCAAGTTCGGCCAATGCGGCTTCAGTGCCTGTGCCACCCCGGTGATATGGCCGCCGGTGCCGACGCCGGTGATGATCGCATCGATCGGCGCGTCGCCGAAATCGGCCAGGATTTCCAGTGCCGAGGTGCGCACATGCGCATCGATATTGGCGGGGTTTTCAAACTGCTGCGGGGTCCAGGCGCCCGGCGTTACCGCAACGATCTCGGCGGCATGTTCAATGGCGCCTTTCATGCCCTTTTCGCGCGGCGTCAGCGCAAAGCTGGCGCCATAGGCGAGCATCAGCCGGCGGCGTTCCAGCGACATGGATTCGGGCATGACGAGGATGAGTTTATAGCCCTTGACCGCCGCGACCATGGCCAGCCCGATGCCGGTATTGCCGCTGGTCGGTTCGACAATGGTGCCGCCGGGTTGCAGCGAGCCATCGGCTTCGGCCGCCTCGATCATGGCCAGCGCGATCCGGTCCTTGATCGACCCGCCGGGGTTGGTGCGTTCGGATTTGATCCACACAGCGGCATCGGGAAACAGTTTGGATACCCGGATATGCGGCGTGTTACCGATGGTTTCGAGAACATTGGCAGCAATCATGGCAGGCCTTCCCAAAAACTTTTGCAAACAAACTATATCGCAGGACTGGGGTTTTCGTCACCCCTGATTGCGCCGGTTTCGCCCGGCGCGCTGAAGCTGTCGGCGCGGCGCAATTCCGGAAAGCCCCAGGCCCAGAGGAAGGTGATGATGACGGCGCCGATGCCACCGGCCACCACCGCCTCCACCGGGCCGAACCAGGCCGCGGTGACGCCGCTTTCAAACTCGCCCAGCTCATTCGATGCTGAAACGAACAGCATCGAAACCGACGACACCCGGCCGCGCATCGCATCGGGGGTGTGAAGCTGGATCAACGAGGCACGGACATACATCGAGATCATGTCGGCCGCCCCCAGCACGACCAGCGCCGCCAGCGACAGGCCAAGATTTGTCGACAGGCCAAAGACGATCGTCGCCAGCCCGAACAGCGCGACGCAAACGAACATCACCGGGCCGACATTGCGCCCCAGCGGCCGCACCGCCAGCACAAGTGCCGTCAGCGCTGCCCCTAAGGCCGGAGCCGCGCGCAGCGGCCCCAGCCCTTCGACACCGACATGCAGCACATCGCGGGCATAGACCGGCAGCATGGCGGTGGCGCCGCCCAGCAGCACGGCAAAAAGATCAAGGCTGATGGCGCCCAGCACGATGCGGTTGTAGCGGACATACCCCAATCCTTCGGTCAGGCTGCGCCAGGGTGACAGCAACGACGGTGCCGGGCGCGGCACCGGCCCGATCCGGAACAGCGCCAGCACCGTCGCGGCGTAAAGGCCGGTGGCGAGCAGATAGGGAATTGCCGGCCCCGCGGCGTAGAGAAATGCACCCAACGGCGGCCCGGCGACCGCACCAGCCTGCCAACTGATTGAATTCAGCGCAATCGCCGAGGGCAGAATTTCGCGCGGCACCAGCGTCGGGGCCAGTGCCGACATCGACGGTCCGGAAAAGGCGCGCGCGACTCCGAACAGAAAGGCGACGATGAACAGCGCGTCGATCGTCACCTGCTTGTGCAGCACCAGCCAGCCAAGCACCGCCGCACAGACGAGCTGCAAGCCGACGGCGGCGCGGGCGATATGGCGGCGATCAACCCGGTCGGCGATGACGCCGACGACCAGCGTAAGGCTGAACACCGGCACGAACTGCACCAGCCCGACCATGCCGAGCAGGAAGGCGGCATCGCGCGGCGCCATCGTCTGCCTGGCGATATCATAAACCTGCCAGCCGATGACGATGACCAGCATCATGCTGGCTATCGTCGCCATGAAACGCGACGCCCAGAAGGCCCGGAAATCGGCTATCAGGAAGGGGGCGGGAATGGCGGGCACAAATAGCGTTTAGGGTGCCATGCAGCGCTTGTCATCGCCGGCGTAGGCATATTTCGGCCAGGGGCGTTACTGACCCAATATCTCGACAAAACTGTCCAGCACGCGCTTCGCCCCGGCCGCATCGAAATCAATCTCCAGCTTGTTGCCGTCGATCCCCGTTACCGTGCCATTGCCGAACTTGCTGTGCAACACCCGGCTGCCAACCGCGACATCGTTTCGCCCGGCCAGGCCCACTGAAACGCTGCTGGCGCGCACCTCGATCGGCGCCGGCCGGCCGCGCCCGCCCAGCGTCGCCGCCATGCCGCCATTTTCGGCAGCCCGCGCCCAGCCCGGCCCGCGGCCGGTGCCGCGCGACACATCGCCAAACGGGTCACCGCCAGCGCCGGAATTGGCCAGCGCGGCCCGCCACAGGCTCGGCCCACCGGCCATGGTGCTGGTCACCTCGACATGGGCGGGCGGCAGTTCCGAAACAAAGCGCGACGGGATGGCGGCGGTCCATTGGCCATAGATTTGCCGGTTGGCAGCGTGGATGATGGTGGCGCTACGCTTGGCGCGGGTGATGCCGACATAGGCGAGCCGGCGTTCTTCCTCCAGCGCGGCGCTGCCGCCTTCATCCATCGCGCGCTGGCTGGGGAAAACACCTTCCTCCCAGCCCACTAGGAAGACATGGTCGAATTCCAGCCCCTTGGCGGCGTGCAGGGTCATGATCGTCAGTTTCTCGGACGCATCCGACGCGTCATTGTCCATTACCAGGCTGACATGTTCAAGAAACGCCGTCAGCGACGGATAATCCTCCATGGCGCGGGTCAGTTCGATGAGGTTTTCGACCCGGCCATCGGCCTCCACCGATTTTTCGGCCTGCCACATGGCAATGTAACCCGATTCCTCCAGGATGACCCGCGCCAGCTCGGCATGGTTCAGCGCCTCGGCCTGGTCACGCCAGCGGGCGATATCGGCGAGGAAGCCCTTCAGCGCCCGCCGCGCCGCCGGGGTCAATTCATCGGTTTCGACCAGCGCTGCCGCCGCCTGGGGCAACGGCCGGTCCATCGCCCGGGCCAGCGCGTGCAGCTTGCCCAGCGCCTTGTCCCCAAGGCCGCGTTTGGGCGTATTGACGATGCGTTCAAAGGCCAGCGCGTCATTGGGCGAGGTGACAATGCGCAAATAGGCCAGCGCATCCCGCACCTCGGCGCGTTCATAGAAACGGAAACCGCCGATGATCTTGTAGGGCAGGCCGATCGATACAAAGCGATCCTCGAACGCCCGCGTCTGGAACTGCGCCCGCACCAGGATCGCCATGTCGTTGAGGCTGGCGCCCTCGCGCGCCAGCCGTTCGGCGGCATCGCCGACCAGCCGGGCTTCCTCCGGCCCATCCCAGACGCCGATGATCTTCACGACCTCGCCCCCCGGCTGGTCGGTGAACAGCGCCTTGCCGATGCGGCCCTTGTTGTGGGCAATGAGCCCATTGGCGGCGGCGAGGATATGCGGCGTCGAACGGTAATTCTGTTCCAGCTTAATGACGACGGCGCCGGGGAAATCCTTCTCGAACTTCAATATGTTGGCCACTTCGGCGCCGCGCCAGCTGTAAATCGACTGGTCATCATCGCCCACACAGGCGATGTTGCGCCGCGTCGCCGCCAGCAGGGTCAGCCAGCGATATTGGGCGATGTTGGTGTCCTGATATTCATCGACCATGATGTATTTGAAGCGCCGACGATAGTCCTCCAGCACATCAGGATGCTGGTCAAAGATTGTCAGCATATGGAGCAGCAGATCGCCGAAATCGGCAGCGTTGAGCGCCGCCAGCCGTTCCTGATAGCGCGCATACAGCGCCCCGCCGCGGCCTTCGCCAAAGCTTGCCGCTTCGCCGGGCGGCACCTGCGCCGGGGTTTCGCCGCGGTTCTTCCAGCGATCGATGTGCGATGCCAATTGCTTCGCCGGCCAGCGTTTTTCCTCAAGCCCCGCCTCGGCAATCACCTGCTTCAACAGCCGCAACTGGTCATCGGTATCAAGGATGGTGAAATTGCTGTCGAGGCCAACCAGCCCGGCGTGGCGGCGCAGCATCCGCGCCGCAATGGCATGAAAGGTGCCCAGCCACGGCAGACCCTCCGCCATGTCGCCTACCAGCACCTCCATGCGGTGGCGCATTTCGCGCGCCGCCTTGTTGGTGAAGGTGACGGCGAGCACTTCCGACGGCCAGGCCAGCCGGCTGAACAGAATATGCGCCAGCCGCGCCGTCAGCGCGCGGGTCTTGCCGGTGCCGGCGCCCGCCAAAATCAGCACCGGGCCTTCGGTGGTCAGCACCGCGCGCTGCTGCGGCGGGTTGAGCCCGGCCAGCCAGGGCGGCGCGGCAGCATGTTGGGGCAGGGAGGCCATGCGCGAACAGTTAGAGAACATTGGCCCGTCTGCCAACTGGGTTTCCGGCGACAGGGTAAATCGCCGGAAACCACGGCCGTTCCTGAAATCACACAACAACGTCGCCGGGGAGTCGCCAATGTCCGCCATGTTCCGGCCGCCGATCGCGGTCACCACGGCGATCGGCTGGCCGCAGGTCTTTGGCTTTCGCCAGGGCGATGATGCCTTCTTCGCTGGTGTCCGGGCCGCACAATTGGCGGCGCTCAACCGTTATGTGCCGTTCAATGTCACGTTGATGGTGCTCAATGTCGCGGCGCTGGTGCTCAGCTTGCAGGGCGCCGATCAATCGGGTTTCCTGCTGCGCTGGGGTGCGGTGATGGGCGGGCTGGCGTTGCTATGGACGCTGCGCTTTCGCGATATTCGCCGCCGCGGCGAACTCACCGCGGTCAGCCGACGGCATTTCTGGCTGATCAATGCCGAAGTCACTGCCTTTGCGCTGTGCTGGGCGGTGCTGGTCCTGCATCTGCTGCCGATCGCAGCGCTCGATGTCCAGGCGACGGTGATGCTGTTGTCACTGACGGCAATGGGCGCCTGCGGCTTTGCAACGGCGGTGCTGCCGGTTTGCGGTATCGCGCTGGTGCTGATCATCGGCGGGGCGACGCTGGCGGCAATCCCCGGTGATTCGCCGCTGGCGTCGCCCCTGATCATTTTGGCCTTTGCCACTTTCGCGCTGCTCATCTGCCGCGGTGTCATCGTTACCAGCTTTGCCATGATGGCGCGGATGCGCACCCAGATGAACCTGTCGGAACGTAATGATGATGTCCGGCAATTGCTGGTCGAATTCGAGGCCAATGGTTCGGACTGGCTGATCGAAGTCGATGCCGAGGGCCGGCTTACCCATGTCTCGCCGCGCCTTGCCGAAGTGGCGCGGCGCAGCCGGGCGGATTTGCTGGGACAACCTTTGCTGGGGCTATTGGGCGACGAAGGCCGCGGCACCGGCCGCAGTGCGGTCAAGGCGCTGACCAGCGCCTTTCGCGCCCGCCGGCCGTTTCGGGACATCACCATTCCGGTGCAGGTCGAAGATGAAACCCGCTGGTGGGCCTTGTCAGGCACCCCCAAGACCGATTCCAACGGCGACTGCATCGGCTATCGCGGTGTCGGCCGCGACGTTACCGAGGCGCGGCGCAGCTACGATCGCATCGCCCATCTGGCGCGCTATGATCCGCTCACCGGCCTCGCCAACCGCGCGCTGTTCCGCGATGCGCTGCAGGACGCGCTGGCCCGCGCCGAACGCACCCATAAGACCTGCGCTTTGCTGTTCATCGATCTCGATCGCTTCAAGGCGGTCAATGACAGCCTGGGGCACGGCGCCGGCGACCAGTTGCTCATCGAAACCGCCAAACGGCTCCGTGATGCCGTCGGCGGCGGTGCTACCATCGCGCGGCTGGGGGGAGACGAATTCGCGGTGATGCTGCCCGATGCCTCGAACCGGCGCAGCGACAGTGTGGCCGTCGCCATCGTCGCGGCGCTCGCCCGGCCGTTCGACATCGATGGGCAGGCTGTCGCGGTCGGCGCCAGTGTCGGCTATGCGCTCGGGCCAAACGATGGCGCCAGCGTCGATCGCCTGCTCAAAAGCGCCGACCAGGCCTTGTATGAGGTCAAATCCAACGGCCGCGGCGCCGCCTGCCGGTTCGTTCCGGAAATCCGCGAACGCGCTGAAGGCCGGCGCGCGCTGGAGGCCGATCTGGCGCAGGCGCTGCCGCGCGGCGAGCTGTTCCTGGCGTTCCAACCGGTGGTCGAAGCGTCTGACGAACATATCGTCGGCTTTGAAGCGCTGCTGCGCTGGAAGCATCCCGAACATGGCCGCATCGCCCCCGACAAGTTCATCCCCATTGCCGAGGAAACCGGGCTGATCATCCCCATCGGCCATTGGGTGATCGCCGAAGCCTGTGCCTGGGCGGCGCGCTGGCCCCGCCATGTCCGCGTCGCCGTCAACCTGTCGCCGGCGCAGATCGATGATCCGCTGCTCGTCGAAACCGTGCGCCGGGCGCTGGCCGACAATGATCTCGATCCCGCCCGGCTGGAACTGGAGATTACCGAGAGCCTGTTCCTCAACGAAAGCCCGGCCACCATTGACCGGCTGGCGGCGCTGAAGGCGCTTGGTGTGTGCTTTGCGCTTGATGATTTCGGCACCGGCTATTCGGCGCTCGGCTATCTCCACAAGGCCGCCTTCAGCCGCATCAAGATCGATCGCAGCTTCGTCGCCCGCGCCCTGCAGCCGAATGGGGAAGCCAGCGCCATCATCCAGGCGATCGTGACGCTGGCGCATTCGCTCGACATGGCGACCACGGCGGAGGGGACGGAAACCCGCGCCGAGTTCGAACTGTGCCGGGCGTTGGGTTGCGAGCAGGTCCAGGGCTATCTGTTTGGCCGGCCGATGCCGCCGGAGGAAGCGACGGCGCTGGTAACGCCGGTGGCGCGCAAGCGGCGCGCGAAGGCGCGCGGGGTGGTGGTTGCGGCTTGAGTACTGTCCTGAAGGGGGCCGGCCCGCTTATCTGTCGCCTTCTCCACAGGGGGAGGTAGGTTAGTTCTCCACCCACGCCTTCAGCAACGTATGCGCAATCGCCATCGGCGGCGGCGCAAACCACTCCCCCGTGCCCGTGAGTGCGGCGCGGACCTCGTCCTTCGTCACCCAGCGGGCTTCTTCCAATTCGTCGTCATCAAGGGTGATCTCGAACCCTGTCGCTTCGGCGAAGGCGGCGATCATCAGCGATGACGGGAAGGGCCAGGGCTGGCTGGCGAGGTAGCGGACGCGGTTCACGCGAATGCCCGCCTCTTCATGCAGTTCGCGCGCCACGGCCTCTTCCAGGCTTTCGCCGGGTTCGACAAAGCCGGCGAGTGCCGAATAGAAGCGCTTGGGGAAGCCGGGCTGGCGGCCGACCAGGGCATGGTCCCCCTTGACCGCCAGCATGATGACGACGGGGTCCGTGCGCGGGAAATGTTCGGCGCTGCACGCCTGGCAAGTGCGGGCATAGCCGGCCTTGTTCAGCACCGTCTGGCCGCCGCAGACGGCGCAGAATTTGTGCCGCGCGTGCCAATCGAGCAGCGAGCGCGCCTGGGCGATAATTTCGGCGCGGCCATCACCGAGCAGGCTGGCGGCGGCGCGGGCATCGACGATACGGCCGCCGAAATCCGCCACCAGATCAGCACCGCTCGCCGCCGCGGCAAAGCGCGGTGCCTCGCCATCCAGGCCCAGGAACACGCTGACTGCGTCGTGCGGCACATCTGACCGGTATGCCCACAGGATATTGGCCGGATCACCCTGAGTCAGCACTGGCTTCAATTCGTCCAGCACCAGCCAGCGCGCATCGGGCCGGCTGCGCAGCGCCACCATGGCGCCGGGGTCGCGCCGCAGATGGTCGGCGCGATCGAGGGGCGATCCGGTGATGCCGACGGGCGGCACGCTCCAGCCGGCAAAGGGATCAGTCATGCAGCCTCCGAAGTTTTGAAAATGGCGCGCGCCAAGGTGGCGGCTTTTTGAAACAAAGTCGGCAGGCCGACCTCGCCCATCTCATCGACATTCTGCCAGTCGCCGGCAAGCGCTGGTTTCGCCGCGAGGCGCAGGCCACGCACCGCCAGCACCAGTTCGAAATGCGTGAAGCCGTGGCTGACGGCGCCCAGATGCACCCAATCACCGGCGACCGGCGGCACGGCCTCGGCCGCGTCGCCCCAATCGCTGGAGGGCAGCGCGCGCATGCCGCCGAGAAGCCCGCGCGCCGGACGCACGATGGTCAGCACCTCGCCCTCCGCCTCGATCCACCAGGCGGTGCCATGGCGGGTGGGGCGCGGCCGCCGCGCGGCTTTGACCGGCCAGCGTGAAGGATCATCGGTGGTGGCGGCACGGCAATCGGGCTGCAACGGGCAATCACCACAGCGCGGGTTCTTCGGCGTGCAGACCCGCGTCGCCAGGTCCATCAGCCCTTGCGCAAAATCCCCGGCGGCATCCGCCGGCACCAGATCGGCCAGCACGGCGCGAATCGCCGCACGGGCGGCGGGCAGGGGGGTGTCGATGGCGCGCAGCCGGGTGATCACCCGTTCGACATTGCCGTCGATGACGATGGCATGGCGGCCATAGGCAAAGGCGGTGATGGCGGCGGCAGTGTAATCGCCGATGCCGGGCAAGGTGCGCAGCATCGCCTCATCGGCCGGAAAGCGCCCGCCATGATCGCGCACCACGGCACGCGCGCAGGCCAGAAGATTGCGGGCGCGGGCATAATAGCCCAGCCCCGCCCAGGCCTGCATGACGTCGCCATCTTCGGCCGCCGCCAGCGCCGCCACGCTTGGCCAGCGCGCCGTGAAGCGCTCGAAATAGCCGCGCACCGTCGCCACCACCGTCTGTTGCAGCATGATTTCCGAAAGCCAGACGCGATACGGCCAATCGGCATCGCCCGGCACCGCCGCACCGGGCGGCGATCGCCACGGCAGCTCACGGGCATTTTGCCGATACCATTGCAGAAGCGCGTTTGCGGCCATATCCGTCACGCTGCCGCTATGCCATGAAATCGCCGATGACCAAAAAGCCCATTCCCGTGCCGCCCGAACGATCGCGCCGCGCCCGCGCTGTCGCCGAACTCGTGCCGGCCATCGGCGGCCAGGCCTTCCGGCGCTTCGGTTTCACCCAGAGCGCGCTGGTCGAACATTGGGAAAGCATCGTCGGCCCGCACTATGTCCGCCACTGCCGCCCCGAATCCCTGGCGTTTCCGCGCGGCAAAAAGGATGGCGGCACGCTGAAAATTGCCATCACCGGCGCGCTGGCACCTATGCTCAGCCATGTCGAACCGCAGATCATCGAACGCGTCAACCGCCTGCTCGGCTATGCGGCGGTGGCGCGGCTGGTGCTGCGCCATGCCGATATGGAAGGCGGCACGCGGGCGCCACCGCCGGCCGGCGCCGCCGACATCGGCCCCGAACACCGGTCCACCCTGCGCCAGATCGCCGACCCGGACCTGCGCGCCAGCCTTGAATCGCTTGCCCAGGCGCTGTCCGCGAGCAAGGGCCCGCCGATCGTGCGGTGAGGGTTCGGCCTCTTGTGACCGCCCGGCGCTTTGCCTATGCAGAGCGGGCATTTCCCACGCAGCAGCATGAGTTTGGCGTCATGACATTTCCAAGGGCTATCCTTGCCGCAGCGCTGTTGGTGCTGGTCACGGCCTGCAACAACAGCACGCCCAAGGCTGACATGCCGGCGACCACCACCACGGCGACCACCACCGCCGGCAAGACCGACTGGCTGAGCGTGACGACGGCCACCCCCGACGGCGGCTTCCGCATCGGCAACCCTGATGCCAAGGTCAAATTGCTCGAATTCGCCTCGCTGACCTGCCCACACTGCCGGGAGTTCCACGAGGAGGCGATGGCCACATTGAAGGCCAAATATATCGCCAGCGGCAACGTCAGCTACGAATATCGCAACTTCGTGCTCAATGGCCCGGATTTCGCCGCTTCGATGCTGGCGCGCTGCCAGGGCGCCGAGCCTTTCTTTGGCTTGCTCAACGCCTTTTACACCGACCAGCTCACCTGGGTGGAACCCTTCACCAAAATGAGCGAGGCCGACAGCAAGCGCCTCGCCGCCTTGCCGCAGGACCAGCAGATTGCTGCACTCGCCCAGGTCGGCAAGCTGGATGAGTATGTCCGCACCCGCGGCATCCCGCGCGCCAAATTCGATGCCTGCCTCGCCGACAAGGCCCAGTCGGCGCAGATTGAAAAGCTGCGCACCGAGGCGGTCGAAAAATACAAGCTGACCGGCACCCCCGGCTTCATCATCAACGGCCAAACCCAGGAAGCCGTGTTTACCTGGGCACAGCTGGAACCCCGGCTGCAGGCGGCCCTGCAATGAGGCTGGGCGCGCTTGCGCTGGCCCTGATGCTGGGCACCACAACACCAGTCGCGGCCAAGCCGGTCGCCGCGGGAAAGGCGATGGCGACAGCTAAGCCGGCAACCGCCGCCTGGGCCGACGTCTATGCCGCGACCTCCGAAGGCGGTTTTCGCCGCGGCAACCCCAATGCGGCGGTCAAGCTCATCGAATATGGTTCGCTGACCTGTCCGCATTGCAGCGCCTTTCATGGTGAGGCGATGCGGACCCTGCTCGGCAAATATGTCGCCAGCGGCAAAGTCAGCTATGAATATCGCAGCTTCGTGCTCAACGCGGCGGATTATGGCGCGGCGCTGGTCGCGCGCTGTTCGGGCAACCCCAAAACCTTCTTTTCGGCGCTGAATTCCTTCTACCCGGACCAGCCGTTGTGGACCGCGCCTTTTATCAATCTCAGCGAGGCCGATTCTGCCCGGCTGGAGGCGCTGCCCGATGACAAGCGCATCCCGGCGCTGGCGGTAATCGGCAAACTGGATGTCTATGCCGCCAGGCTGGGCATGAATCGGGCGCGCTTCGATGCCTGTGTCGCCGACAAGGCCCAGACCGAAAAACTGCTGGAAATCCGCAAGGTTGCGATCGAAACCTATCAGGTCAGCGGCACGCCGGGCTTTCTCATCAACGGCGTCTATCAGGACAAGGTGTTCGACTGGGCCTCGCTGGAACCGCTGCTGCAGGCGGCGCTGAAGCCATGACCGGGGCGCGCTAGACCAGGTGGAATTTCGCCGGCTGCGCCTTGCGGGTTTCAAGTCGTTCGTTGAACCGACGGAATTGCGCATCGAACCCGGCCTGACCGGCGTGGTCGGCCCCAATGGCTGCGGCAAGTCAAACCTTCTCGAAGCGCTGCGCTGGGTGATGGGCGAAGGCAGCCCTAAATCCATGCGCTCCGGCGGCATGGACGATGTCATCTTCGCCGGCACCGGGTCGCGGCCGGCGCGCAGCTTTGCGCAAGTCACGCTGGCACTGGCCGGGTCCGCCGGCGAAGAGATTGAAGTTTCACGGAAAATCGAACGCGGCGCTGGTTCGGACTATCGCGTCAACGGCCGCGATACCCGCGCCCAGGATGTGCGGCTGTTGTTTGCCGACAGCGCCACCGGCGCGCATTCGCCGGCGATCGTCGGCCAGGGCCGGATCAGCGCCATTATCGCCGCCAAACCCGCCGAACGGCGCATGTTACTGGAGGAAGCCGCCGGCATCGCCGGGCTGCACGTCCGCCGCCGCGAGGCCGAAATCCGGTTGCGCGCTGCCGAGGCCAATGTCGCCCGCATCGACGATGTCATCCGCAATCTTGAGGCGCAGGCCAATGCGTTGCGGCGCCAGGCGCGGGTCGCCGAACGTTACCGGGCGATCAGTGACCGGCTGAAAATTGCTGAATCGTCCGTGCTTTACGCCCGCTGGCGGGCGGCGCAGGCGGCGTCGGCGGCCGCCGGCACCGCCGCTGCCGAGGCCGAAGCGCGCACCGGTGATCTGACCCGGCTGGCCGCCAGTCTGTCGGCCGCGGCGGCCAATGCAGCGGCCGGTCTGCCGGCGCTGCGGCTGGCGGAGGCCGAGGCGGCGGCGGCGCTCCAGGCGCTGCGCCAGTCGCGGGCGCTGCTCGATGCCGAGGCCGAAACGGCGCTGCGGCGAGAGGCGGCGCTGGCGGCGCTGCTGGCTGCCAATGACCG
>JANYCM010000053.1 GCA_025360285.1 Sphingomonadales bacterium | reverse complement strand
GATCAGAAAGGCCAGCCCGAGCAGGCCGAGTGTCACCGGGAACAGCGCCTCGATCGACACGGCAAAACTGGCGCGCAGGGCCGCGGCCGCCGCATCGACATTGCCGCCGCCATGCGCCGCCAGCACCGTCGCGAGCTGGTCCCGGTGCATCGCCAGCGCCTGTGCCTGCGACAGGTTGATCGCCTGGCCGTCAACCAGCAATTGCGGCACGCGGCGCGGCAATTCGCCGGCCAGATGCGCCGTCAGCAGCGCGCCGAACACAGCGACGCCCACCGTCGCACCGATCTGCCGGCAGAATTGTGCGGACGCCGTGGCGACCCCCACCCGCGCATGGCTGACGGCGCTTTGAATGGCGAGGGTGAACATGCCCTGCGCCGGCCCCAGCCCGATGCCCAGCCCGAGCAGATTGAGCGACAACAGCCAGCGCGGCGTGTCGGCGGTCATGAAGGTCAGCGCCACCACCGCCAGCAACGCGACAATGCCGCCGCCGACCAGCACCGGTTTATAGGCCTGAGTGCGCCGCGCCAGCGTGCCGGCGACCATCGAGCCGAGCAGCACGCCGAACAGCAACGGCAGGGTGGCGAGGCCGCTCTGGCTGGCGGACAGCCCGCGCACCAGTTGCAGATACAGCGGCAGGAACATCGGTACACCGATATAGGCCAGATTGACCAGGAACAGCGCCATGTTGGCGCGCGCCACCACCGGATCCTTGAACAGATCGAGCGGCACCACGGCATAGGGCTTGCCGCGCGACACGGCGAGGAAGGCGGCAAAGGCCACCACGGCTGTCACAAAGCCGGCGATGATCCGCGGCTGCGTCCAATCGCCCTGCCCGCCCCAGGACAGCGCCAGCAGTAGCGGCACCGCGCTGGCGATGATCAGCACGCTGCCCAGCCAGTCAATCCGCGCATCGGCGCCGCGCCGGCCCTGCGGCAGCTTGGTGAGCAATATATACAGCGCCACCGCTCCGAGCGGCAGGTTGACATAGAAGACGAACCGCCAGCCGCTGATGACATGGCCGAACAGGGTGGTTGTCGCATGATCGGTCAGCAGCCCGCCAAGCAGCGGCCCGGCCAGCCCCGCCAGCCCGAACATCGCCCCGAACAACCCGGTATATTTGCCGCGCTCGGCCGGCGGCGCGATATCGGCGACGGTGGCAAAGGCGCCGGTGGTCAGCGCGCCCGCCCCCAGCCCCTGGACGGCGCGGCAGGCGATGAGCTGGTTCATGCCGTCCCCCACCAGCGGCAAGGTGCCGAATTCGCCGGCCATGCCGCACAGCATGGACCCCGTGAGGAACATGATGACGCCGAACACCAGCACCGGCCGCCGGCCATAGATATCGCCCAATTTGCCATAGATCGGCACCACGACGGTCGAGGTGAGCAGATAGGCGGTGCCGACCCAGGCGATGCGTTCCAGCCCGGCGAGTTCGACGACGATACGCGGCATCGCCGTTGCCACGATGGTCTGGTCGAGCGCCGACAGGAACAGCACGATCAGCACGGCACCCAGGGCGATGCGGCGTTCACTGGCGGAATATTGGTGCGGGATGGCGGCAGCGGTCATGATACGGGCGGATAGCGCGGGGCGCGCCGCCGGTCGACTCCCATGATGGCGCAGCGGCGGCACCAAATCGCCGCCGCAACGTTCAGGGGCATGAAGCCCCTATCTCACCCCTTGCCTCGCGACTAGCATCCGGCGCAAAATCCACGCTCAGGAGTCTCCATGACCTATTCGATCGATCCGCAACTGCTCGCCGTCGCTGTCGTGTCCCTGCTGCTCGGGCTGTTCATCGGCCTCGCCCTGCGGTCGGGGCTGAAACGCCGCGTCGCGGTGCTGTCCGAACGCAGCGATGGCCTGGCGCGCGAACGCGATGCAGCGATCGGCGAGCGTGACCGGCTGGCGCTGGAACTGAAGGCGCGCGAGGCGCAGATTCGGCCGCTGTCGGACGAAATCGACAAGTTGCGCCGCGATTTCGCCCGGGCACAGAGCAAGGGCGACGCACTGCCCGATGATAACCGCCAGATCGATCCGCTGGCGCTCGGCCAGTTGAAGGGCGTCGGCGCCAAATTCGCCGATCGTCTCGCCGCCGCCGGCATCACCCGCATCGATCAGATCGCCGGCTGGAACCCCGCCGATGTCGAAGTCATCGATGGCCAGATGGGCGATTTCCGCGGCCGCATCGCCGGTGACAGGCTGGTCGAACAGGCAGTGCTGCTGACCCAGGGCCGCTACACCGAATATGAAACGCTGTTCGGCAAATTAAGCCCGAGCGCCGCCTGAGCCGGCCGCTGCCCCTGGCGGTGAAACTGCTCACCGGCCTCGCCGCGACCGGCCTGCTGGCCAATCTGGCGTATCGCCGCGAGCGTGAAGGCCTGCTCGCGGCGCTGGGCACGACAGCGGCGCAGGTGCTGGCGGCGCACGGCGTCAGCGACGGCCGCGCCGGCTGGCAGACCGCGGACGGCTGGACATACCGCACCGCCCGGCTCGCCGGCACCGCCACCCCCGCCACCCGCGCCGCGATCAGCACCGACCTTTCCGCCCGCCCCGGCATCGCCGGCGTGGTGTGGGAGGATGACCCCAAATGATCTGGCTTTTCGGCGAAATCTGGGCCTGGGTGCTAGCGGGCTTTGGCCTGGGGCTGCTGACGGGCTGGTGGATCTGGCGGCGCTAGAGCCTCGGGCCACTTCGCGAAACTTGACGAAGTCCAGCCCAATAGCCCAAATTCTGGGAGTCATGGAATTTGCGTGGGTTTAACGCTTCGTTCGTGCGGCCAAGGATTGGATTCTATGGGTTTCAATGGGATCGCCAGAGCTGCAAAATCAATGTCCATCATTGATATTCTGGATGCGAACCTGCCGGCACTGGCGGACGCGGCGGCTGCCGAAGCCGAACGCCATCTTGCG
>JANYCM010000047.1 GCA_025360285.1 Sphingomonadales bacterium | reverse complement strand
CCTCCCAACATGATTCCACCCGATACCGCGCCGGCCTTCCTGGCGCGGCATGGCTGGGCGGATGCCCGCATCGCGCCGCTGGCCGGCGACGCCTCCTTCCGGCGCTATTTTCGTGTCCATGCGCCGGATCGCACCGCCGTGCTGATGGACGCGCCGCCGGACAAGGAAGATTCGCGGCCGTTTCTGGCTATCGGCAAGCAATTGGACCAATTGGGTTTTTCGGCGCCGCAAGCCCTGGCGATCGACCTTGACCAGGGCCTGATCCTGCTCGAAGATTTCGGCGATGACCGGGTTGGCCCTTTCCTTGCGCGGCAGCCGGACCGCGAGCGCCAGATCTATGAAACCGCCGTCGATGTGCTTGCCGCCCTGCACGATCATCCGGCGACCGGTGTCGCGCCCTATGACGAAGCCGAACTGCGCCGCGAGGCGCGGCTGTTCTCTGATTGGTATCTGCCCGCCGTCGGCGTGGCGGAGGCGCCGGGCTATGATGCCGCCTGGGCACCGCTGTGGCCGACGGTGCTCATGGCCCCGCGCGTCCTCACCCTGCGCGATTATCACGCCGACAATCTGATGCTCATCGATCGCCCCGGCCTGCGCGGTCTCGGCCTGCTCGATTTCCAGGACGCCCTCGCCGGTCACCCGGCCTATGATCTCGCCTCCCTGCTCCAGGATATCCGCCGCATCGTATCCCCGGCGCTGGAAGCCGCGATGATCGATCGTTACATCGCGGCGCGGCAGGCCAAGCCGGGCGGCATCGACGCCACCGCCTTCCGCACCGCCTATGACATTCTGGCGGCGCAGCGGAACATCAAGATTCTCGGCGTCTTCACCCGGCTTTATGTCCGCGATGGGAAGGCGGCGTATCCGGCCTTTCACCCGCGGCTTTGGGAATTGGTCACCACCAATCTCGCCCGCCCGGCGCTGGCCCCGGTGGCAGCGTGGTTCGCCGACCATGTCCCCGCCGCCGCCCGCCGCGGGGTCACGGTAAACCCATGAAGACCCGCCCGCCGCTCGCTATCCGTCCGCATATTGATGTGGCGATGCCCGGCACGGCGATGGTGCTCGCCGCGGGCCTTGGCAAGCGCATGCGGCCCTTGACCGCGACGCGCCCCAAGCCGTTGATCGAAGTCGCCGGCCGCACGTTGCTCGATCGCGCACTTGACCGGGTGGAGGCGGCGGGCATCGCCACTGCCGTCGTCAATGCGCATTATTTCGCCGACCAGATCGATGCAGCGGTGGCCGGCCGGCAGGGGCCGCTGGCGATCCGCACCTCCGATGAACGGGCGCAATTGCTGGAAACCGGCGGCGGCGTCGTCAAGGCGTTGCCGCTGATCGATTCGGACCCGTTCTTCGTCGTCAACGCCGATAATTTGTGGATCGATGGTTCCACCGACACGCTGCGGCTGCTGGCCCAGCGCTGGGACGCGGCGATCATGGATGCGCTGCTGCTGCTGGTGCCGCTGGCGCGTGCCACCGGTTATGAAGGCCGCGGTGATTTCCACATGGACCCGCTGGGCCAGATCGCGCCGCGCGGCGAAGTGCGGGTGGCGCCCTTTGTCTATTCGGGCATCCAGTTGATTTCAAAGACGCTGTTCGCCGGCGAACCCGCCGAACCCTTTTCGGTCTGGCGCGCCTGGCACAAGGCGCTGGCGGCCGGCCGGGCCTTTGGCGCCGTGCATCAGGGCCTGTGGTTCCATGTCGGCACGCCTGCCAGCGTTGCCGAAACCGAAATCTTGCTTGCCACCGCCTGATCGTCTTGTCGGCCAACCGCCGCTGTTCAACATCCCGGCGCATGTCGCCTTTGTCGATGCGCTCGCGGCGGGCTTGCTGGCGCGGCTCGGCGATGATCCGCTGGCCCTGGCGCGCACGCAAATCCTGCTACCCAACCGCCGCGCCGCCCGCGCGCTGACTGACGCCTTTGTGCGGCTGTCGGCCAACAAGGGGCTGCTGCTGCCGCGCATGGTGCCGGTCGGGGACATGGGGGACGACAGTTTCGATCGCTTTGCCGCCGGCGACACCGCGCTGCCGCCGGCGGTGCCGCCCTTGCAACGCCGGCTGCAACTGGCACGGCTGGTGCGGCAATTGCCAGCCGGCGATGGCGGCCGCAGCGCGGTGGAAGCGCTGCGGCTGGGCGATGAACTCGGTACCACGCTCGACACGCTGCTTGCCGAGGAACTCCCGGCGAGCGCCCTGAAGACCGTCATCGATGATGCCGATCTGGCGCAGCACTGGCAGGAAACCCTGGCCTTTCTCGACATCGTCATCACTCATTGGCCGCCGGCGCGCGACGCGCTGGGCGGCAGCGACGGCGGCACGCGGCTGGCGGCGCAGATCGACGCGCTGGTGGCGCGCTGGCAGGTGGCGCCGCCCACCGCGCCGATTGTGGTCGCCGGTGTCACCGGCAGCTCGCCGCCGATCACCCGCCTGCTGGCGGCGGTGCTGCGGCTGCCGCACGGCATGGTCGTGCTGCCCGGCCTGGATGACGACATCTCGGACGCCGGCTGCGAGCGCTGGGATGCCATCCATTGCGCCGGTCGCGATGCTGAAGGCGGCCCGCGTGACAGCGAGGAACATCCGCATTACGCCCTGAAGACGCTGCTCGCCCGGCTGGGCCTTGATCGCAGCGATGTCCGTGATTGGGGTGCCACCAGCCCGCACGATGGCCCGGCGGCGCGCAGTGCGCTGGTCGCTGCGGCCATGGCACCGGCTGATGCCGCCGACGGCTGGCACAGCCTGCTGCCCGGCGCCGCCGCCACTGGCTTCGCCGGCGTCACCGCCATCGAGGCAGCAACCCCATCCGAAGAGGCCCAGATCATCGCGCTGGCCTTGCGCCGGGCACTCGAAACCCCCGGCCGCACCGCGGCGCTGGTCACCCGCGATCGCGGCCTCGCCCGGCGGGTGGCGGCGCATTGCCGGCGCTGGGGCATCGCCGTTGACGATTCGGCCGGCACCCCCTTGCAACGCACCCCGCCCGGCGCGCTGGCGCTGGCGCTGGTCGAGGCGCTGGCGCAGGGCTTTGCCCCGGTCGCGCTGTTGGCGGTGCTCAAACATCCGCTGGTGAGCGGCGGCGGCGAACGCCTGCCCTGGCTGGCGATGGCGCGCCGGCTCGATCTCGCCTTGCGCGGCATCCGCCCCCCGGCCGGGCTGGAGGCGATCGGCGAACAGGTCGAAAGCGTCGTGCGCGAAGCCGCCGTCCGCGCCCGCCGCCGCCAGACTGAGGCCGAACGCGCCGCCACCACCGCCCG
>JANYCM010000043.1 GCA_025360285.1 Sphingomonadales bacterium | reverse complement strand
TGGAGTCGATGCGCATCATCTGCATCAGCCGGACATTCGTGATTGGATCGGCTAATGCATTTCAATGCGTCTGAATCTTCATTTGCAGCCCCACTTCAAGGCACAATTCGCTTTAGTCGAAGATCGCTTCAAACTGCTCTACCGAGATGCGGAAGCGTTTCAAGCCGTGGTCGCTGCGGGGCTGAAATTCACAAATGCGCAATACGCGGAGAATAAGCTGGACTTGATCAAGTTGAATTTCTTTTCGCAAGAACTTCTCCAGGCGATGATTTGCGGCGGAGAGCCTTATCGCATGGAACCGATAAATTTTATCTGGCGCAGGCTTTTGGAACGTGAAATCGTCATACGTCATATTGGGCATATGCCAAATGCGTTGGCGGATCATGTTTTAGTGTTGCCGCTCTTGTTAGACCATTTGCGTGCGAGGACATTGCCCAACATATTTTTCCCGGCATCGGCCTTGGTTGATCGCTACAGCAATTCAATCTTGGCAATTGATGTGCTGACCGAGGCCGGCGATGTTGCAAGAGGTACAGGCTTTTTTGCCGTGCCTTGCGAAGGCCAAGCGCCTCACCTGTTTACCTGTAAGCACAATGTCGATCCCGCACTTGGTATCAGTATTCAATCCATAGCCACAGCCGAAGGACAGAGGATTGATTTCGGAGAACCGGTTTGCCATCCGAGAGAGGACATAGCCCTCATCCCAGTCAATGGCTTGCCGGATATTGAACCTGCATTCCGTTTTGGAGACATGCCGGAAATCTTCGACGAAGTGTATACACTCGGATATCCAAAAATACCGACAGGAGAAGCGGGTGTCATCGGCCATCGCGGCGAAATAAATGGGAGCGCGAAGCTCTTCGTCGAGGGAAGTGACGTGTTGCTAATTTCAAATCTTGTGTCGCCGGGGAATAGCGGGGGTCCATTGCTCAATCGTGACGGCTTTTGCGTCGGTATGTCAATTAGGTGGCTTGAAGCTGAATGGGATGGCCAGAAAGCGCGGTTTTCGGCGGCCTTGCCAGCATCCTTGCTGAATCAGCGCTTCTGGTAGCGGATCCTAATCATAGGCCATATTCTTCGGCCATTCCGAAATGTGATCGACAGAAAAAAGCAAACAAAAAGCCCCGGCAAAGCCGGGGCTGACGTCGGACGGGTTCGGCGGGTGAAGACCCCGCCGCCCCGCCGGCCGGCTCGCCGCGAGTCCGCGTCGAGGCGGAAAATCGCGAAGAGCAATTTTCCGCCTCGTCTTGGCCGCGTCAGCGCTTGCTGAACTGGAAGCTACGACGCGCCTTCGCCTTGCCATACTTCTTGCGCTCCACAACGCGCGGATCGCGGGTCAGGAAGCCGGCCTGCTTGACCGTGGTGCGCAGGGTCGGTTCATAGCGGGTCAGGGCGACGGCGATGCCGTGCTTGACGGCGCCGGCCTGGCCCGAAAGCCCGCCGCCGACGACGGTGCACATCACGTCATACTGGTCACGGCGATCGGCGATATCAAAGGGTTGGTTGATGACCAGGCGCAGCGTCGGCCGGGCGAAATACACCGTCTGGTCGCGGCCGTTGACGATGATCTTGCCGGTGCCGGGCTTCAGCCAGACGCGGGCAATGGCATTCTTGCGCTTGCCGGTCGCATAGGCGCGGCCCCAGGCATCGATTTCCTGATCGCGCAGCGGCGCGGGCGGGCCACCGCCGCCGGTGTGGACGGGGCGTTCCGCGGCAGCGCCGCCGGGAACATAGCTGCCATCCTGCATGCCGCCGAGATCGGACAGCGACTGACGATTGTCGGACATTATTCAGCGGCCTTCTTGTCAGCGGTATTGCTAAGCGTCGAATTCTTGCGGTTCATCGCGGCGACATCGACGATTTCGGGGTTCTGGGCGGTGTGCGGATGCTCGGTGCCCTTGAAGACGCGCAGATTGCGCATCTGGGCGCGACCGAGCGGGCCGCGGGGCACCATGCGTTCCACGGCCTTGACCAGGACGCGTTCCGGGAAACGACCTTCCAGGATCTTGGCCGGGGTGGTTTCCTTGATGCCGCCGGGATGGCCGGTATGGCGATAATAAATCTTGTCAGTCGTCTTCTTGCCGGTAAAGCGGACTTTCTCCGCATTGATGACAATGATGTTGTCACCGCAATCGACATGGGGCGTATAGCTCGCCTTGTGCTTGCCGCGCAGGCGGTTGGCGATCAGCGAGGCGAGGCGGCCGACGACCAGGCCTTCCGCGTCGATAATCAGCCATTTCTTGACGACCTCGGCGGGCTTTATCGAGGCGGTGGAACGGGTGAGCATGATCTTTGTCCGGTTCAAAAAGCGAAACGGCCGGGGTGGACCCCAGCCGGATGCACCGCGTATCGCGGACAGGCGGCGTTTCGTCAAGCTTTTCCGCCGGTTTTTGGTGCGGTGTTAGAATACCGTATCAGGCGCTTGTCGGCGTTGCACGGACCAATGTGCCGCCCAGGTCGTCGCCGCAACGAGCAGTGCGCCGCATGCCTGATGCGCGACCCCCAGCGGAATGGCGACGCCGCTGAGCACGGTGGCGATGCCCAGTCCGAATTGCGCCGTCACCGCGCCGCCCAGCGCCAGCGCCCGCCGCCCGGCGCCGGCGCGCCAGAGCTTTGCCGCGATATGCAACGCTGCTAGGGCGACAATGATAGCGAGGCTGCGGTGGAGGAAATGCACCGTCACCGGATCGCCGACCAGATCGGCCGCACTTTGCGCAATCCCCGCCGGTACCAGCACGCCGGACATCAGCGGCCAGGTATCAGAGGCATGGCCGGCGCGAAGCCCCGCGACGAAGGCGCCCCAGATGATCTGGACATAAAGGAGCGCTGTAAACGGCAGAACCCAGGCGCGGGGTCGCGCCGCAACAGGGGTGGCGGGGCGCAGCAGATCAAGCGCCGTCCAGATACAGCCGGCCATGATGGTCAGCGCCGTCACCAGATGCACCGCCAGCCGTTCAGGCGCCACGGCGACGCGGTCAACCAGCCCTGACGAGACCATCCACCAGCCGATGGTGCCCTGCAAGCCGCCCAACGCCAGCAGCGCGACAAGGCGCGGCTTGTAGCTAGCCGGGATCGCCCGCCGCAGCCAGAACCACGCCAGCGGCAGCGCAAAGGCCATGCCGATCAACCGGCCGAGCAGGCGGTGGAGATATTCCCAGAAAAAGATGTGCTTGAAGGCGGCGAGGTCCATGCCGCGGTTCATCAGCTGATATTGCGAGGATTGCTTATAGGCTTCGAACTGCGCCGCCCAGGCGGCATCGCCGATCGGCGGCAAGGTGCCCGACACGACATCCCAGCGGGTGATCGAAAGCCCCGATTCGGTCAGCCTTGTGATGCCGCCGACCACCACCATGGCGAACACCAGCGCCGCGACGGCGAACAGCCAGGCGGCCAGCGCGCGCGGCCGGGCGGCGACGGGGGCGATCGGGGCAGGGGCAGCGATACTGGCCATGCGGCGCCCTTTGCCACCACGCCGCCGCATCGCCAAGCGCTGCATCGTCGCGGATCAGGCGAAACGGAACCCCGATATCAAGGTGCTGAGGATTTCGGCGTGAAATACCCGTTCACCCGGCAGGCTTGATGCGCCGGCCGCGACCAAGAGCGGGATCAGATGCTCCTCGCGGGGATGTGACAGGCGAGCGGCGGGCGCATCGGCCCATTCGGTCAGCAGCGCAGCGCGTGCATCGGGGTCGCGGCCGACAGCATCGCTCAGCCAGGCATCAAATTGCGCCGAGGGTGCCGTCGATCGCGGGTCACCATAGCCGCGCATGTTGTGATAGCTCATCCCCGAACCGATGATCAGCACGCCATCGGCGCGCAATGGCGCCAGCGCCCGCCCCGCGGCCAGATGCAGCGCCGGATCCAGCGAGCGATCGACCGACATTTCCACCACCGGTATGTCCGCCGCCGGGAACGCCATCTTCAGCGGCACGAAGACGCCATGATCAAGGCCGCGATCCGGATCAAGGGCCGCCGTCAGCCCGGCAGCGGTCAACAGCGCCGCAGCGGTCGCAGCCAGCGCCGGTGCGCCTGGGGCGGCATATGCCAGTTGATAGGTTTCGGGCGGGAAGCCGTAATAATCAAAGATCAGCGGCGGCTGCGGGCTGGCGGTCAGGCCGAAGCCGTTCGTTTCCCAATGGCCCGAAATGATCACTATGGCGCGCGGCCGCGCCGGCAAGTTCGCGGGCAGGGCGCGCAGGAATGCCGCCAGCGTCGTCCATGTGCCGGCGGGATCGGGCATGAAAAAACACGGGCCGCCGCCGTGCGGAATGAAAAATGTCGGTTGCAGGGGCTGGTTCATGGCTCGGTCCGCTATGGTGCCGGCGCCCCCGCTGCACCGACCCGGCCAGAATTGACCACAGCTGTCGTTGCAATTTGCCATGCCGCTTACAAGCGGCGGCATTTTGGGCTTGCGAGGTATAATGAGATAATATATCCACCCATCATGCCACACCGTTTCTCCAGTCTGCTCGACAAATCGGCGATGACCCTGTCTGGCCTGTGCCTGGTGCATTGCCTGGCGGGATCATTCCTGCTGACGATGTTTGCCGCCTCGGGTGATCTGTTCAGCCATAATGTCCATCTCATCGGGCTGTTGCTGGCGATGCCGCTCGCGGCGGTGGCGCTGTGGCGCGGCGTGGCGGTGCATCACCGCCTGGGGGTCGCGCTGCTGGGTGCCGCCGGGATCGCCTTGATGGCGACGTCACTGCTTATCGGCCATGGCGGGCCGGAAATCGCCCTGTCGGTGCTGGGCGTCGGGCTGCTCGGGACGGCGCACCTGTGGAATCTGCGCGCCAGCCGCGGGTGACGGTGCTGCGCCTTGCGGCGGCGTCGCCAAAGCCCGATATACGCGCCATGGATGCCCGCCACCACGATCATGACCATGCCATGCGATCGGGCGCGGCGCTTACCGCCGCCGCCGAGCGTGCGCTGGTCGCGGCCGGCGAACAATGGACAGCGATGCGCGCCTCGGTATTCAGCGCGCTCGCCGGGTTCGACCGGCCAGCGAGCGCTTATGACGTCACCGAGGCCGTCAGCGCGGCCCAGGGACGCCGAGTCGCCGCCAACAGCGTCTATCGCATCCTCGACCTGTTCGTGGCCAACAATGTCGCGATGCGGGTGGAAAGCGCCAACGCCTATCTGGCCAATGCCCATCCCGATTGCTGGCATGATTGCATTTTTCTGGTCTGCGACGCCTGCGGCCGTGTGACCCATGTCGATGACGACCAGGTGGCGGCGCACATCCGCCGCACAGCGGAAGCGACGGGGTTTCGCCCGGTCAAGCCGGTGATCGAGGTGCGTGGCCAGTGCGGTGATTGTGTGGTTGTTGAGACACAGGCGAACCCGGTCTGAGACCGGTCGCATCGACAGGGCGGCCGCAAAGCGCTACCGCTGTCATCAAGACTCAATAAACCGGCGGGCACCTTGAACCAGCGACCTTCCACACCTCTGCTTGATACCGTCAACGTTCCGGCGGACATGAAGCGGTTGAAGCACGAGCAACTGCGCCAGCTCGCCGATGAACTGCGCACCGAAATGATCGATGCGGTGTCCACCACCGGCGGGCATCTGGGTGCCGGGCTGGGGGTCATCGAGCTGACCGTGGCGCTGCACTATGTCTTCAACACCCCCGAGGACCGGCTGGTCTGGGACGTTGGCCACCAGGCCTATCCGCACAAGATCCTGACCGGCCGGCGCGACCGTATCCGCACGCTGCGCCAAGGTGGCGGCCTGTCCGGCTTCACCAAGCGCAGCGAGAGCGAATATGATCCGTTCGGCGCGGCGCATTCATCGACGTCGATTTCGGCTGCCATCGGTTTTGCGGTTGCCAACAAGCTCAAGGGGGTACCGGGCAAGGCGATCGCCGTCATCGGTGATGGCTCGATGTCGGCGGGCATGGCCTATGAGGCGATGAACAACGCCTATGCCGCAGGCAATCGGCTGGTCGTGATCCTCAATGACAATGACATGAGCATTGCGCCGCCGGTGGGGGCGCTGTCGGCCTATCTGGCGCGATTGCTTTCGTCGCGATCGTTCCTGGAACTGCGTGAGGCAGTCAAGCAACTGGCGCGCAAGGCGCTGCCGCCGCCGCTGGCCAAGGCCGCCGGTCGGATCGATGAATATGCCCGCGGCATGGCGCAGGGCGGCGGGACCTTGTTCGAGGAACTGGGGTTCTATTATGTCGGGCCGATCGACGGCCATAACCTGGAACATCTGCTGCCGGTGCTGGAGAACGTCCGCGATGCGGCCGAAGGCCCGATCCTGGTTCATGTTGTGACGCAAAAGGGCAAGGGCTATGCGCCCGCCGAAGCCGCCGCCGATAAATATCATGGCGTGCAGAAATTCGATGTGATCAGTGGCACCCAGCAGAAGGCGACGCCGACAGCGCCCGCTTATCAGAATGTCTTTGGCGATGCGATGATCGCCGAGGCGCGGCGCGATCCGACCATCGTCGCCATTACCGCCGCCATGCCATCTGGCACCGGTGTCGATCGCTTCAACAAGGTGTTTCCGGATCGCACCTTTGATGTCGGCATTGCCGAACAACATGCCGTGACCTTTGCCGCCGGCCTCGCCGCACAAGGCATGCGGCCGTTCTGCGCGATCTATTCGACGTTTTTGCAGCGGGCGTACGACCAGGTCGTGCATGATGTCTGCATCCAGAACCTGCCAGTGCGGTTCGGCATCGATCGCGCTGGCCTAGTCGGTGCCGATGGCTGCACCCATGCCGGGGCGTTCGATGTGGCGTATCTGGCCACCCTGCCCAACATGGTGGTGATGGCCGCCGCCGATGAAGCCGAACTGACCGACATGGTCCACACCATGGCGCTGTATGACGATGGCCCGATCGCGGTGCGTTACCCGCGCGGCGAAGGCACCGGCGTCGCCATTCCGGCGGTGCCGACCCGGCTGGAAATCGGCAAGGGCCGCATCGTCCGTGAGGGCAAGACGGTGGCGATATTGTCGCTCGGCACCCGCCTGGGTGATGCGCTGAAGGCCGCCGAGGAACTGGAATCTAAGGGCCTGTCCACCAGCGTTGCCGACATGCGCTTTGCCAAGCCGCTCGACCACGCGCTGATCCGCCATCTCGCGGCGACGCACGACGTGCTGGTGACGGTGGAAGAAGGCGCCACCGGCGGCTTCGGCGCCCATGTGCTGACCTGGTTGAGCGACGAAGGGCTTACCGACGCCGGGTTGAAAGTGCGGACGCTGCGCCTACCGGATATTTTCCAGGACCATGACGCGCCGGCGAAGCAATATGCCGAAGCCGGGCTGGATGCGCCGGCGATTGTGGCGGCAGTATTGGAGGCGTTGCGGCACAACAGCGTGGGGATGGTTGAGGGCGCGCGGGCATAGGGGGATGAGCAGTGCGGGTCATTCGAGATGCCATAGTCGAAACGCGCGATATTTTTCGTGAAGCTGTTTGGCCGATATGTCGCGAAAGCCTGGGCTCCTCGGAATTAATCAGCGTTGAAGGC
>JANYCM010000042.1 GCA_025360285.1 Sphingomonadales bacterium | reverse complement strand
CTGGGCCATGAACAAGCCGGAATCTTTTCCAATGACGAAGGTCTGGCGGGCCAGCTGATCGCAGCGGGCGGTGCCTCGGGCGACAAGCTGTGGCGGATGCCACTGGGCGCAGCCTATGACAAGCTGATCGACAGCCCGATTGCCGACATGAAGAACGTCGGCCCGCGCGAAGGCGGATCGATCACCGCCGCGCAATTCATCAAGCGCTTCGTCAAGCCCGGCGTGAAATGGGCGCATCTCGATATCGCCGGCATGGTCTGGGCCGCCAAGCCTGGCCCGCTGCATGACAAGGGCGCGACCGGCTATGGCGTTCGCCTGCTCGACCGCTTCATCGCCGAAAATTACGAATCATAATCCTTCTCCGCTCACGGGCGGGGTCGGGAGGTGGGTTCCAGCCCGAAACCATGATCGACATTGCCTTCTACCAGCTCGCCCAGCGCCGCGCCGAAGCGGTGCTGCCGCAACTCGTCACAAAGGCGCTCGCCGCCGGCCATCGTCTCGTCATCCGCAGCCCTGATGCGCCGCTCCTCGCCCGTATCGATTCGGCGCTGTGGACGACGTCGGCGGACAGTTTCGTCCCCCATGGCCTCGATTCCGATCTCGGCCCGGCCCGCGCCGCCGGCCAGCCGGTGCTGCTCAGTGCCGGCACGCTGCCCGCCGCCAATGCCGCCGATTGCCTGGCGCAAGTCGGCGGCGACATCCCCGATGATCTGACCGGCCTTACCCGCGTGCTGTTCCTGTTCGATGCCGACAGTACCGAAACCGCCCGCGCCCGCTGGCGCATCGTCGCCAGAAAGGATGGCGTCCGCCCCGCCTATTGGCGCGAAGCCGAAGGCGGCCGCTTCGAAAAGGCGGGTTGATTTTTCCCTCTCCCCGACGCGGTTGCGTCACGAAATCGAGCGGGAGAGGGCGACTCGCGCGCAGCGCGGCGGGGTGAGGGGCAGCAAAACTTGCCATTATAAGCACACCCCGCTAGGGCAGCCCCGCTTCCCTCCCCCCTTTGCTTAACCAGCCGGAGTTTTCCCCGTGGCCATCACGCGCACCTTTTCGATCCTCAAGCCCGACGCTACCCGCCGCAACCTGACCGGCGCCATCAACGCCATGATCGATCCGCCGGCCTGCGCATCGTCGCCCAAAAGCGCCTGCACCTGACCAAGGCCCAGGCCGAAGGTTTTTACGCCGTCCACCGCGAACGCGGCTTTTTCGGTGAACTCGTCGCCTTCATGATTTCCGGGCCCGTCGTCGTCCAGGTGCTGGAAGGCGAAGACGCCGTCCCCGCCTATCGCACCATCATGGGCGCCACCAACCCCGCCAACGCCGACGCTGGCACCATCCGCAAGGTCCACGCCGAATCGATCGAAGCCAACAGCGTGCATGGTTCGGATTCGGACGAGAATGCCGCGATCGAGATCAGCTATTTCTTCGCCCAGACGGAAATCGTCGGCTGAGGCGCAGCGCCGCGAGCGCGTAGCGCCAGCGCTACGCGCCGACAGGCGCAAGCCCGGCCGGCGGGGCGGTTGGCATCAGGCCAACCGAACCCGTCCGACGTCAGCACGGGCTTTGCCCGTGCTCTTTTCGTTTCAGGCCCGGTGAACAGACATGCGCACCAGCCTCACCCGCGCATCCGGCATTCTCCTGATTTCAAACAGCGAATAGCGCCGCAATCATGGAAGAAACGCCGCCTTCCGGGCAGGTCGTGAGAGCCCGAACATTGTCCGGTCTTGCAAGTCCGCTTTCGACCCAGAGTCGGTCGTTCGCAGTTGGACTTTTGAATGACTGCTTGTAGTGGGAAGCAGACGAAACGAACCCGCAGATCAAGGGCATCCCGTGTCGCTGTAGAGAGCATCAACATTTGCAATCGAGTGGGTCGAATTGACCGTCCAGTTGACCCGAACCTGACTGCCGCAAGGAACGCGGTCGTATCTGACGGAGGCTTCCCGCTCCGCGCGATTAACTCGCAAACCTTGCTGTTCAAGATAATCCGCTAGCTTTTGTTCGGCGCTTCCCTTGGGAAAGCGTGTTTGCAGACGGCTTCGTATCAACGCCGTGCCTTGCTTATAGTCCGTCCCTGCCACGCCGACGAACAGCGGCTTGTCCGGAAGCGCTGATGATCCGCATCCGCTGAGAGCAAATGAGAGAATGGTCATCGGCCATAGTGCCTTGGGCTTCATATCTCCAGATAATAGCGGTTCACGCTGCGTCCGCAATTGGGCGCAAGCAGCCATACGAATGGGGTTAGGACAATGCCCGCCCTCACTCAATCGCAAACACATGATAGGTCCCGCCATCGGGTGTCCGTGACCCGTTCGCCACCGCAATCGTGCCGTTGAGCCACGCATAGCGCGGGTCCCCCGTCTCAAAGCGCGGAGTCGTGCGCAGATAGATCGCCTCATACGGCAGC
>JANYCM010000400.1 GCA_025360285.1 Sphingomonadales bacterium | reverse complement strand
CCGGGGGCGTGGACGCCCGCCTTCGCGTGCCCGGAACCGCCAGAACGCCGCGCCGGGCGATCCCGACCCTAGCCATTTATGAGTTCACAGCCTAGTCGCGGTAGCCCGGCAGGGCCAAGCCGCGCGCAATGGCCAGCGCGCGCAAGCCAAAGCCGGCGGCAATGCCCAGGGCCCCGGCGATGGTGACCCCGGTGCCCAGGTCCAGCAACCCGATGAACACCGTCGCCCCCAGGGCGGCCGCCGAGACATAGATTTCGCGCCGCAGCAGGATGGAAGGTTCACCCGCCAGCACATCGCGGATGATGCCGCCAAAGCTCGCCGACAGCACCCCCATGACGATTGCGGGCAGCGCCGGAAGGCCATAGCTGCTGGCCTTGGCGGCGCCGATGACGGCATAGGCCGCCAGGCCGATGGCATCGAACCACAGCAAGGCCGACAGCCGCCAGCGATCGGCGCGCAGCAGCCAGACCGCACCGGCGGCGACAAGGCAGACGCCGAGATAATCCGACCGGCCGACCCAGAAAACCGGTGCGCCGATCAGCAGATCGCGCAAGGTGCCGCCGCCGATGCCGGTGACCGCGGCGAAAAAGGCGAAGGTGACGATGGTTTGCCGCGCCCGCGCCGCCGCCAGCGCGCCGGAAACGGCGAACACCGCTACCCCGGCCATGTCGAGCGCCGCCAGCAGCGGCCGGGCGGCGGCAATGTCGATCGCCGCGCTCATCCCCGGCTTGCCAGACGCGTATTGTTGCAATAACACACTTGCATGGCCAGCCTGATCCTTGAAAACATCACCAAGTCTTACGGCCGCAAGACAGTGCTGGACAAGATCAGCCATATGTTCCCGCCGGGCCTGACCTTGCTGACCGGCCCCAGCGGCGCCGGCAAATCGACGCTGCTGCGCCTCATCGCGACGGCGGAAAAGCCCGGCAGCGGCCGGATGATCTGGGATGACACGCCGCTGCCCGCCGGCCGGGCAGCACTGCGCCGCGTGCTGGGCTATGCGCCGCAGGCGGTCGATCTGCCTGACGACCTGACAGCGCGCGAATTCGCCCTGCATATCGGCGCGCTGAAGGGCCTCGACCGCGTCGCCGCCGACCGGCAGTTCGGCGCCATCACCGAAGCCATCGGTCTGCATGCCGATATCAACAACCGCATCGCCAGCTTTTCGGGCGGCATGCGGCGGCGGCTGGTCTTTGCCCAGGCGCTGCTCGGTGCGCCGCAGCTGCTGGCGCTCGATGAACCGACCGCCGAGCTGGATGGTGAAACGGCGCGGCGGCTGGGGGCGCTGATCCTCGAACGCGCCCGCACCGCTGCCGTCATCATGACCACCCACCTGGCCGATGAACTGGCGCCGCATGCCGTCGCCATGCTGCGCGTCGAGGCCGGACGGGTGGCCGCGGCATGATCGCAGTGGCGCGGTCATCGCTGGCCACCAGCCTGCTGCGCTATCGCCGCAGTTGGGGGTTGTGGCTGTTGCTGCTCGTCGCCCCGGTCGGCGCACGCTTCATGATCGCCCGCGATGATGGCTCGGGCATCCAGATCGCCATTGGCAGGCATCTGCCGGTGATGACATCGGCAATGCTGGGCGTTTCGCTGGGCATTGTGGTGACGACGCTGCTGCTGCCGATCGGCTTTCTGTATCTTCGGTCCAACACCAATCGCAGCCAGCCCTGGCAGGTGGAGGAGGTGACGGCGGCGCCGCGCATCGGCATCGCGCTGGGGCGGTTCGGTGCCGATGTCGCGGTGCTGTTCGCCATGCTGGCGGCGCTGACGGCGGCAGGCTGGTTTCTGGGCGCGCTGATCGTTACCGGGCCGCTGAATATCGGCGCGATCACGCTGGCGCTATGGCTGGTCGCGGCGCCGTCGCTGATGGGGCTGGCGGCGCTGCGCATCCTGTTCGATGCGCTGCCCTGGCTGCGCCGGGGCATGGGTGACTTTGTGTATTTCGTCCTGTGGATAACCTCGATCGCCGCCCCGGCCGCGGTTGCCGAACGCCCCTCGAGCCTGGCCACCAACATGTACGATTTCGCCGGCTTTGTGCGGCCGCTGGTCGCCGGGTCGCCGCTGGGCAGCAGCGATTTTGCCATTGGCGGCGGTGATATATTGCCCGGCAGGGTGCCGCTGGATGTGATGGCCGGGCTGGCCGCCGATGGCTATGTCGCGTCGCGGTTGGTCTGGGCGGTGATCGCCATCCTCGTCGCGGCGTTCGCCGGGCTGGTCTATCGCCCGCACAGTGCGCCGCGCCGGGCGGCGGTGCCGGGGCGGATCACCCGCCTGCTCGCCGCCGGGCCGCCGCCGCCGGCCATCGCCAGCGCGCCTGCCGCGCCGCATGTCGGTTTGCCGTTCCTGGCGCTGATCGCCGCCGAAATCCGGCTGATCGGTGCAGGCCGGCTGTTCCTGATTCTCGCCATCGCCGCGGCGGCCGCCGGCGTTGCTGCCGATTATCGCCATATCGGCAGCCCGGCAGCGCTGTTACTGCTGATCTTTGCGCTGACCGCCCATGCCGGGCGCAGCGAGGCGCGGGGTTTGGTGGCGTTGACGGCGACGCTGGCCCAGCCGCCGCTGGCCAGGCGCGCGGCCTTTGTCATCGCCGGCGTGGGCTGGGGGGCGGCGCTGGCATTGCCGGCAGTGGCGGCGCATTTGTCGCTGCGACCGCTGCTGTTCGGTGCCGTTACCGCCGGCATTGCCAGCCTGGCGGCGATCGGCCTCGCGGCGATCAGTGGTTCGGGCTTTGCCGCGCGGCTGGTGCTGCTGATCGCCTGGTATGGCTATCTGTCCTCCTAGGCTGGTCGTGCCACGTCCCTCGCCGGTCGCCACAACGGGCCAACGGCGACGAAAAGCACGATGATATTGAACAGCGCGTTCGATGAATTGCCCGAGGCGATCGATCCGGCGCTGTCGAGGACGAACCAGGCGAGGATGCTGGTCAGCACCGCCTTGCGCACCGGCTCGGGCGCCAGATCATAGACGCGCGCTGACAGGCCCCAGATCAAGACACCCCAGCCAAGCAGGAAACCGCCTGTCAGCGCCGACAGGAACCTGGTGTCGGGCGAGGCATAGGTGGTGGCGCCATCGACCGGCCAGCTGAGGATATCGAGCGACAGCCGGGCGGGTTCCAGCGTCGCCGCCATGCTGCCCAGAAAGAATACCGGGCCGAAGCTGCCGATGATCACCGCTGTGATCTTGAGCCAGAAACGGTGAAATTTGTGTGACATGGTGGGCTCCATCCGATTTGCCTTGCCCGCGTGGCGGTATGGCGGTACGAAAATCAATTACCTCCCAGGTAACTGCACAGTCGTCCAAATCGCGGTAAGGACGCGCGTGAACGATTTTCCCCAGGCCTTGCGGATGTGGCGAAAAACCCGCCGCTTCAGCCAATTGGGGCTGGCAGTCGAGGCCAGCGTTTCGGCGCGGCATATCGCCTTTCTGGAAACCGGCCGCGCCCGCCCCAGCCCGGCGATGGTCGGACGGCTGGGGGACGCGCTGCGCCTGCCGCTGGCAGCGCGCAACCGGCTGCTGACCCTGGCGGGGTTCGCATCGCGCTATCCAGGCCGGGCCTGGGATGTCGCCGAAATGGCGCCGATCCGCGCCGCCATGCATCACAGCCTTGAACGCCATGCCCCCTATCCGGCGCTGGCGGTCGATCGGCTGTGGTCAGTCGTGGCGATGAATGCGCCGGCGCGGACGATGTTCGGCACGCTGGGGATCGGCGAGGGCGGCAGCCTGCTTGACCTGATGGTGTCGGGCATTTTGCCGCCGCTGATCGAAAACTGGCCGGCGGTGGCGCACCATGCGGCGCAGCGGCTGCGCACCGAAAGCGCGGCGCAAGGCGGCGTCGCCCGGCTGGATGCCGTCGCCGATACGCTGGCCGCCGTGCCGGGGGCCGGCCAGACGGTGCTTGGTCCGGTCGTGCCGACAATCTATCGGCTGGGGGCGGTGCGCCTGTCGCTGTTCGCCATCATTGCGCAGTTCGGCACGCCCGAAGACATGACGATCGATGATGTGAAGATCGAATTCTATTTCCCCGCCGACACCGCGACCGACGTCGCGCTGCGCGCCATGGCGCCAGCGTGACGACATCAAGCCTCAGCTAGGCAATTTTTCCTTCAGGCTGGCGCGGGCCAGATCCTGTTTGATCTGGTCGGCGGCCCAGCGGCGTTCACTGGCTTCAAGAAATTTCTGCAAATCTTCGGCCTGGCGCGCCTGATCGTTGAAATTGTCCTGCCATTCACTGTCCAGCGCCGCCTGGCAGGCTTCCGCCAGCTCGATCGGAAATTCCAGAAAGGCATCGCGCAATTGCTGGCTGGGGCTTTTCATGTTGATCGTCAGTTCCAGCGCGCTTTGCCGCCATTCGCGCAGCCGCTGGTCCATACCGATGCTGGCCAGCGCCTGTTCGCGGTCAATCCACGGCCGCGTCCACAGCAATTCATCTTCCACCGATGCATCAACCTTGCCGATGAACCGCCCGCTGTTGGCGCGCACGAAACTTTCATAGGTCCGGGCGGCATTTTCGAAATGTTTGGAAAAGATATCCCGCGCCCGATTGGCCCAGGCGCGGGTATCGGCCTGGGACGCATCGGAACCTTGCGGCAGATCGTTCAATTCGCTGGTGACATGGTCAAAGAGGATGCGGATTTTTTCCATATTCGTGTCTTCAAGGAAGGTCTTGACGTCCTGCCGCACCGACGAAAACGACGCGAGCACCGCGCCCTGGGCCGGCAATTTGCCGAGATAATCGGCAAGCTGCTGGCGGTAGGATTCCGAAGCGGGCGTCAGCACATTTTCATTGAGGAAGAAAATCGCCTTGTAAGCGTAATAGACCGGCGGGGCGATCGCCTTCAGCGCCAATTTGACGATGAACTTGCTCATCCGCTTGGTAACAAAGGGAATATCGAACGACGTGCCGGTGCCGGCGGCTTCGAACAGCCAGTTCATCCGCTTGCCGTCCTTGTACATCGTGCGCATCTTGTCGGCGACGCCAGATGGCACGCCGGCATCCTGCAGACCGTCAACCAGCCATTTGTCGAACTGCAGATGCAGGCCATCCACGGCATCGAGTATCTTGCGTACATTGTCGGCGCCGCGCTTGACGGTATCGGTGCCGGCATCAACCGCCTGGCGCAGCGCATCGGTCATGCGCCGGCTGGCTTCGGCCTCCTGTTCCTCCAGGCGCTTGTCTTCATCGCTGAGACGGGACCATTTTTCGGCGAGCGTTTTCGTCGTTTCGGCAAGTTTCTTGCCGAACACCACCATGTCATCACGGGCATTGACCCAGCAGGGATCGCTGACCAGCGTCACCCAGGTTGACTCAATGGTCACAGCCCGTTCGCGCCAGGCGAGCAGGCCGGGGCTGGGATTGCTGAACCCCGACAACAGATTGCTCATCGGCGTCAGATAATTCTGCACCAACGCGGCGCTCTTGTCCTTCCAATAGCCCGCCATCAGGTCGGACGTTTCATTGGCCAGCACATCGAGCATCGCCCTCAGCGCATCCTCGCGGGCCTGGAACCAGCCCGACAAGGCGCCGACGATACGGGTCATTTCATCGCCGGTCAGATTGGCGGTCAGCAGCGATTTCGCCAGTTCGTCCTGCCGGGCGCTATAGTCTCCCATGGTCGGGCTCCCCAGTCAGATCGGCTGGACATCGGCGACCCGCCAAGGGCCGCCATTGACCCGCTGCAACTGCCACCAGCGCCGCACCGTCACATCGTTGAAGCTGCGCGTCACGCCATCGAAGCTGCCGATATGATCGAGCTCGACGGTGACTTCCTCGATACGCAGCGCCCCTTCGAACAGGCTGCCATCGGTGACCATGACCGGATCATCCTCCCAGATCGACCGGGCATCGAGCACGCGGCCGAGCAACGAGCGGCGCGAATCCTCGAACATATTGTCATCGATGCGGATGGCATGGGGATGGATGACGGGGCGGCCATCCGCCAGCCGTTCGACCCACCAATCGGCGAACAGCGCTCGCCAGTTGTCGATGTCATCTTCCTTCACCGCGCTGACCAGCGCCGCCATGACCGCGGAGGGCGGGGCATCGGGCGGTAGCAGGCTGACGGTGCCGGTGTGCAGCGCTGCCTCGCCGGCGAATTCGTTCGCTGCCAGATCAACGCACATGGCACCATCGCCGACCAGCGCCGCAATCGGTTCGACCTGGCAACCATAATGTGCCTGATCATTGACCATGCCGAGCCGCGGTTCGGGCAGGATTTTGGCGAGGAATTGCCAACTGGCGCGGATGTCCGGGTTGACCCGGCGGCGATAGCGTTGCTGGGCGACCAATACCGCCTGCGCCGGGGCGGCTTCGGCATCGATGAAATACCAGCCGTCGCTGTCATTGCCGGCGGTGAACCAGGTGCGACCGGTATCGGCGACATAATCGCTGTTGCCCATCACCGGCAGGATGACATGCTTGCCGGCGAGCGCCGCCATGCCGTCGCGGATCGGGTGGCCGGTGGGAAAGGCCGGGATCAGACTGTCTTTGACGCGATCCTGGCAAGCGGCCCAGGCGGCGGTGGCGGCGGCACGGATTTCGCCGGCAAGCGCCTCACCGCGGCGGCGAAATTCCAGCGCGTCGGGGGGCAGATCGACAATGGCGCCGCCGGCATAGCCGAGCGCCGCCGCATAATCGGCTTGCATGGCGGCGGCGAAGGGCCCGGGATAGCGGCTGACCAGCGCGGCGATGCGGGCATCATGGTCGTCGCGCAGGGATTTCGCTTCGTATTGGCTGACGAACGACCCTTGCCAGCCGCGCGCCAGAACGGCCTCCAGCCGGGCGCGGATGGTTTCGTACCAGCCGCCCCAATTGCCGGAAAAGCCATCATATTCCATCGTGTCCGGGCCTTCGGCCGCTAGCGCCGGGCGGCCATTGGC
Organism: Sphingomonadales bacterium; assembly: GCA_025360285.1. Classification (GTDB taxonomy): domain Bacteria; phylum Pseudomonadota; class Alphaproteobacteria; order Sphingomonadales; family Sphingomonadaceae; genus Sandarakinorhabdus. Next base: position 8,378 of record JANYCM010000400.1, on the reverse strand, counting down.
GAGACGATAGTTGGGCGGCGCCTGGAGACTGCCCTGGCATTCGATCGTCTGCCAGCCCTTGGCCGGCGCGCGGCGGCGGATGGTCAGGCCATGGCTGGCGCCGATACCGAGGCCGGCGGCGGCAAAACCCAGGTCTTCGGACAACTGGCCAAGGAAGGTCTGCGTGTAGCGCTGCAAGGCCGTGCCGTCTTCGGGCCGGATGACGCGCACGCCGTTCGAGGCGATGATCCGGTCGCCGGGACGCAGGCCAGCACTACGAAAGCCGCTGTCCCAGGCGACCCAATCGACATGAAAGCAAGGCGGATTTTCCGCCAGCCGTGCCGATGTCACCACGCCGCTGATCACATCCGGCATAACGGCCTCCCCGGACGCCATGGTAAGCGGGCACCGGCGGGCCGCCAAGCCCCCGGCCCTTACATATGAATCGGTTTGCCGGTCACCGCCATGGCGGCTTCCTTCAGTGCTTCCGGATGCGTCGGGTGGGCGTGGCAGGTCATGGCGATGTCTTCGCTTGAGGCACCGAATTCCATGGCAATGGCGGCTTCGGCGATCATCGTGCCGGCCATGCTGCCGATGATATGGACGCCAAGAACGCGATCGGTCTTCGCATCGGCGAGCACCTTCACGAAGCCTTCGGTATCGCGATTGGCCTTGGCGCGGCTGTTGGCGGCGAAGGGGAATTTGCCGGTCTTGTAGTCGATGCCGGCCGCCTTCAGTTCCTCCTCGGTCTTCCCGACCGTGGCGACTTCCGGGTGGGTATAGACAACCGCCGGGATGACGGCGTGGTTCACATAACCGGTAAGGCCGGCGATATTGTCGGCACAGGCCAGGCCTTCGTCCTCGGCCTTGTGCGCCAGCATCGGGCCGGGCACGACATCGCCGATCGCCCAGATGCCGGGGATGGCGGTCGAATAATCGGCGTTGACCATGATGCGGCCGCGATCGAGGGACAGACCGGTCGCTTCGATATTCAGGCCATCGGTGTTGGGCCGGCGGCCGATCGACAACAGCACGATATCGGCGGCGATTTCGCTGGCGCCGCCGCCGGCGGCGGGCTCGACCGTCACCACAGCGCCGGCGCCGGCGCGTTTGACACCGGTGACCTTGGTCGATGTGTGGATGTCAAAACCCTGTTTGGTCAAGATCTTGGCAAAGGCGTTGGCGACTTCAATGTCCATCGCCGGGACAATGCGCTCGGCATATTCGATGACGGTGACTCTGGCCCCCAGCCGCCGCCAGACCGATCCCATTTCCAGGCCGATATAGCCGCCACCAATGACCACCAGATGGCCGGGCACCTCGGCGAGGCTCAGCGCTTCGGTTGACGTGACGATGACGTCGCCATCGGGGGTCATGCCAGGCAGCAGCGCGACTTCGGAGCCGGTGGCGATGATGAAATTTTTGGCGGTAATGGCGCGATCACCGACCATGATGGCCTTGGGCGAAGTGAAGTGGGCTTCGCCCTTGATCCATTCGACTTTGTTTTTCTTGAACAAAAAGGCGATGCCATCGGTCAGTTCCCTGACCGCCTTGTCCTTTTCCCCGAGCAGTGCCGGCAGGTCGAGTTCGACCGCACCCAGCTTGACCCCGAATTTGGCCAGCGCGCCGGAATGGGCTTCCTCATAGAATTCACTGCCGTGCAGAAGCGCCTTGGAAGGGATGCAGCCGACATTCAGGCACGTACCGCCGAGCCGGTCACGTTTTTCAACACAGGCGACCTTCAGGCCATGCTGCGCCGCGCGGATGGCAGCGACATAGCCGCCGGGGCCGGCGCCAATGACGACGACGTCGAAATCAAATTCAGCCATGGTCACTCTTTTCTGGCGGCATAAAAGCCGGAGTCAAATCAGTTTGCAAAAAATCTTTGCCCTTGAACAGCAAAGGTTGGCCGGTTTGCCTGGCAAGCGCATAGGTCAGGCAATCGCCGAAATTCAGTTTGGCAGCGGTGTGCCGTCCAAAACGAATATTGGCATCACGGGCTAGCCGACCCTGTTCAATTGTCACTGGCACCAGCGAAATGCCGAGATTGTTCAGTGTCGCATCGAGTATCGGATCGATGCCAACCCGACCTTTATCGATCTTCAGGCCAACTTCAAGATAGGATGCGGCAGACATCTGCGGTGCGACAGCGGCATAGATCGCCAGCGAAAAAGCCTCTTCCTCCGGCTCAGCAAGGATGATGGCCAGCAATGCCGAGCTGTCGATGATCAACGTGGCAAGCCATCTTCATCGTACATCCAATCATCCAGCTCCTGCTGCGTCGGTAGGGGCTTTGGCAGCCGCTCCCGAATCTGGGCGGTCAGGACACGAAGCTCGGCAAGGCGGCGCGTGACATCAGCATCTCGCGCATTTTTGACGCGCTGAAGTTTCTCCCGAACCGCCTCCTTGACGGCACTTGCCTTGCTCAGACCAATTTCTTGAGACAATTCAGACACAAGGCGGTGGGTTTCAGCGTCTTTGATGTTGAGCTGCATGACAAGCATCCCTGGTAGAATTGTATCTCACTATCTACCATAAAACAACGCAGGGATCGATTATAAATCGATCAGCAACCGCGACGGGTCCTCGATGGCGTTCTTGACGCTGACGAGGAAGGTCACCGCCTCGCGGCCATCGACGATGCGGTGATCATAGCTCAATGCCAGATACATCATCGGGCGGATGACGATCGCGCCGCCGCGGACGACCGGGCGATCCTCGATACGGTGGAGGCCGAGAACGCCGGATTGCGGGGTGTTGAGGATGGGGGTGGACATCAGCGAGCCGAAGACGCCGCCATTGCTGATGGTGAAGTTACCGCCTTGCAATTCCTCGATTTTTAGCTGGCCATTCTGGGCGCGCTTGCCGAAATCGGCGATGGCTTTTTCGGTGTTGGCAAAGGACAATTTGTCGGCATTGCGCAATACCGGAACAACCAGGCCGCCGGGTGAGGACACGGCAATGCCGAGGTCGGCATAGTTGCGATAGACGATTTCATCGCCTTCCACCGAGGCACCGACGGCCGGCACATCGCGCAGCGCCATGACCACCGCCTGGGAGAAGAAGGACATGAAACCCAGCCGTACGCCGTGCTTTTTCTCGAACAAATCCTTGTACTTGGCGCGGGCTGCCATCACAGCGGTCATATCGACATCGTTGAAGGTGGTCAGCATCGCCGCCGTGTTCTGGGCTTCCTTCAACCGCCGCGCGATGGTCTGGCGCAGCCGTGTCATGCGGACGCGTTCTTCCTTGCGGTCGGCAACCACTGGCGCGGCGGGGGCGGGACCACCGCGCACTTTCGCCGTGCCGGCTTCGATCGCGGCCAGCACATCGCCCTTGGTCAACCGGCCGTCGCGGCCGCTGGCGGCGATGCTGGCGGGATCGAGATTATAGGTATCAACCAGGATACGCACCGCAGGGCCCATGGCGTCAAGCGGGGCGGCAACGGTCGCGGCGGGGGCGGCAACGGGCGCGGCGGGTATCGCGGCCGGTGCTGGCGCGGGTGCGGGGGTAGTTGGCGCGGGTGCGGCGGGTGCGGGCGCGGGTGTCGGTGCTGCCGCCACCCCGCCGGCATCGATGATAGCGATCCGCGCGCCGATGGTGACGGTATCGCCAACCTTGAACAATTGTGCGCCCATGATGCCGGCCACCGGTGACGGCACTTCCACCGCGACCTTGTCGGTTTCCAGGCTGACGATCGGTTCGTCGGCCGCCACCGCATCGCCGGGTGCCTTCAACCATTGGCCCACAGTGGCTTCGGTGATCGATTCACCCAGCGCCGGAATGATGACGTCGGTTGCCATGGGTCAAGCTGCCTTGGTTTTGGGTTTGAGGCCGCTGCGGATGGCGGCGGTCACTTCGGCGCGGCTGGCGCCCAGGGCTTCGGCGATCAGTTTCGCCTGTTCGGCGTTGTGGCGGCGCATCAGGCCGGTGGCCGTCGCGGCGGCCGCCGCGCGCCCGGCATAGAGCGGCCGGCGACCCAGCGCGGCTTCGATCAGCGGCGCGATGAACGTCCAGGCACCGGCGTTCTTCGGTTCTTCCTGCGCCCAGACGACCTCGTCCAGATTGGCGAAGCGCGCCGCATAATCGGCGACAACATCGGCCGGGAACGGGTAGAGCTGCTCGACGCGCAGCAGATAGACGTCATCGCGATCGGTCTTCTCGCGTGCCTCCAGCAGGTCATAATAGACTTTGCCGGTGCACAGCACGAGCCGGCGCACCTTTTCCGGCGTGCACGGCGCCAGATCATCGAGGCAGCGGTGGAACGTCGTGCCGGCATCCATGTCGGCGATCGTCGATACCGCGCGCTTGTGGCGCAGCAGCGATTTCGGCGTGAAGATGATCAGCGGTTTGCGGAAATCGCGCAGCAATTGCCGGCGCAGCAAATGGAAATAATTGGATGGCGTCGTCGCATTGGCGACCTGGAGATTATCCTCGGCGCAGAGTTGCAGGAAGCGTTCCATGCGCGCCGAACTATGTTCCGGCCCCTGCCCCTCATAGCCATGTGGCAACAGCATGACCAGGCCATTGGCGCGCAGCCATTTGATTTCGCCCGACGCGATGAACTGGTCGATGATCGTCTGGGCGCCGTTGACGAAATCGCCGAACTGGCCTTCCCACAGCACCAAAGTATTAGGGTCGGCCAGCGCATAGCCATATTCAAAGCCCAGCACGCCGAATTCCGAGAGCGGGCTGTCGAGCACTTCGAACTGCGGGCTGATCGATTTCAGCGGCGTGTAGCGGCTGCCGTGCAATTGGTCCGTCCACACCGAATGCCGCTGGCTGAAGGTGCCGCGGCCCGAATCCTGGCCGGACAGGCGCACGCCCTTGTCGTCTTCCTTGAGCAGCGAGCCAAAGGCCAGCGCCTCGGCGGTCGCCCAATCGATGTTGGCGCCGGTGCGCAGGGTTTCGGCCTTGGCCTCCAGGATGCGCGCCAGGGTCTTGTGGATGTTGAAACCCGGGGGCACCGCCGTCAGCGTGTCGCCAATGGCGCGCAGTTCGGCGGCGGGCACCCCGGTGTCGGCGGCGCGGCGGGCGCCGATTTCATCCTTGGGCTTGCCAAGCCCGGCCCAGCGGCCTTCGAACCAATCGGCCTTGTTGGCCTTGAACCCGGCGGCGGCTTCGAAATCGCTTTCCAGCCCGGCGGTATAGCCGGCGATGGCGGCGGGCAGGAAACCTTCGTCGATGACCTTTTCGCGCACCAGCCGCGCCGCATATAGTTCGCTGACCGGCGGGTGGGTGGCGATGGCGGCATACATCAGCGGCTGGGTGAAGCTCGGCTCGTCGCTTTCATTATGGCCGAAACGGCGATAGCACCACATGTCGATGACGACGTCGCGCTTGAATTTCTGGCGGAATTCGGTGGCGACCTTGGTGGCAAAGGTCACCGCTTCCGGGTCATCGCCGTTGACATGGAAAATCGGCGCCTGGACGATCTTGCCGACATCCGACGGATAGGGCGACGATCGCGCGAATTGCGGGCTGGTGGTGAAACCGACCTGGTTGTTGACGATGAAGTGCAGCGTGCCGCCGGTATTATAGCCGGTCAGCCCCGAAAACCCGAAACATTCCGCCACAATCCCTTGCCCGGCAAAGGCCGCGTCGCCGTGCAGCAGCACCGGCATGGCATGGTGGTGATCGACATCGCCGGCCATGGTCTGGATGGCGCGGACCTTGCCGAGGACCACGGGATCAACGGCTTCGAGATGCGACGGGTTCGGCGCCAGTGACAGATGCACGGTATTGCCGTCGAATTCGCGGTTGGTGCTGGCGCCGAGATGATATTTGACATCGCCCGAACCGCCGACATCTTCGGGGTTGGCCGAACCGCCGCCAAATTCATGGAAGATGATACGGAACGGCTTCTGCATGACATTGCCGAGCATGTTGAGCCGGCCGCGGTGCGGCATGCCGAAAACGATTTCGGTGATGCCGAGCTGGCCACCGACCTTGATGATCGATTCCATCGCCGGGATCATCGCTTCGCCGCCATCCAGGCCGAAACGCTTGGTGCCGACATATTTGCGGCCCAGGAAGCGTTCGAACTGTTCGGCCTCGACCAGCTTGTTGAGGATGGCCTTTTTGCCCAGCGCCGTGAATTGAATTTCCTTGTCGCGGCCTTCAATCTTGTCCTGCAGGAAACGCCGTTCCTCGACATCGTTGATGTGCATATATTCAAGGCCGACATTGCTGCAATAATTGGCGCGCAGGATCGTCACCAGTTCGCGCACCGTCGCGGTTTGCAGCCCGAGCGCCCCGCCGATATGCACCGGCCGGTCAAGATCGGTTTCGGTAAAACCATGATATTCGGGGGTAAGATCGGCGGGCAGATCGCGTTTGGAAAGCCCGAGCGGATCGAGATTGGCCGCCAGATGCCCGCGGACGCGATAGGTGCGAATGAGCAGCAGCGCCGAAATGCTGTCCTGCGCGGCGCGGGCGATGGCTTCAGGCCCGGCACCCGCAGCAACCGCTTGGGCAACGGCCTTGGCCGCCACCTTGGCCGGGGCCTCGACCAGCATATCGGCGGCATCGAGCGCCCTGGTCAGATCATCGGCCGGCGCCGGTGGCCAATCCTGCCGCGCCCAGGATGGCCGGGCAGAGTCTTCAGCTGACGGCAGCTGCGTATCATAGTCCATTACACACGTTCCTCGGATTATCGGGCCTTGCATGGACAGGCCGATTCCGTGCCCGGCTGATAGCCCCGCCCCGTGCCGGTGTCACCCTATGATGCGGCATGGCAGGCATGTTTGTTACAGGGGGACGGCAAGTTTTTGCGCTTGCGAGCAATTCAGCGGGCATTATTCAAGTCGAATTGTCATCCCGGGGTTATCACCGGCAACCCCGCCTACAGCCGGTGCAGTTCAGCAACGCGGGCATCGCGCGCCCAGATCTGATCGACATAGCGGGTTACCAGCGGCGCCACCGGATGCTGGCTCACCTCGGCAGCGGTCAGCAATTTTGCCGCCAGTGGCCGGGCATCGATCGGCGAGGTGGCGGCATCGATCACCACCAGCTGCGGCTTGCCGCCGACGCGGCGATAATCCAGCGCGACATGCACGCGGTCTGCGGCGCTGCTGCCGTCGCCCCAGGGGCCGAAGACCAGGCCAAAGGCCGCAGCGTGAGTGGCGATATTGCCCGGCGCCCATTGGACGACATAGGCGGTGGTGCCGGCATCATCGATCAGATTGCCCCACACCCGCCGCGCCGGCACCCCGCAGCACGGACAGGCGGGGAAATCCGCCTGTCCGGTCAGTTCGATGGTGCCGGTGGCCATCAGCGTGATTGCGTCGACAACAATCGCATCAACCGCGCATCTGGCGCAAATCGGCGAGCATGGCGATGAACGATTGGAGCGAACGGCGCATCGCTGCGCTTGCCGAGGAGACATCGAACGCCAGCACGGCGATGGTCAAAGCGGTGCTCCAGACACCCACAAAGATGCCGATCTGGCTGAGCAGATGTTCGGTCAGCAGCAAAGGCTCGGTCATCATTTGAGCAATCCCAAAAGCAGTCGCACCTGGCGCGCGCCTTGCTTAGCACGAAGCGCGCTGCCTTTCATCACTGTCCTGCCAATCGCACTCACGATGAGACCAGTGATGCCGCCTGCCAATAAAAACGGCGTCGCAACACCTGTGGACCCCAATAAGACCACAAGACCCGTAACGATAGCAGCCGCCGACGGCGCGAGCGCGGCACGATCAAGCAAGTCCACACGGACATCCGTTCGTTCTGCCCTGAATTCGAGACGACTTATGACCTCGCCAAGATAATCCTTTATCGTCTCCTGCAGATCGGGGTCATTCAGGCGCTTGAATTCCTCGCGGAACCGGCCACGCGAATCGGCGCTGTCGGCAATCATCAGAATGTCGGTTTCACCAACACCGATAGTGAACCGCCCATCCCCGACGGCCAGCCGCGCGTCGTGAAAGAAGCGATCGACCAGTGTTGCCGGTTCGTCCATCAGCCCTTCAAGAGATCGGCCAGCGTGATGCCGAGCAGCGACGGTGATGGCGACACGACGATGCCGGCGGCTTCCATCGCCGCCATCTTCGAGGCTGCATCGCCCTTGCCACCCGACACGATGGCACCGGCGTGGCCCATGCGGCGGCCGGGAGGCGCCGTGGTGCCGGCGATGAAGCCGACCATCGGCTTCTTGCGGCCGCGCCGGGCTTCGTCTTCGAGGAACTGCGCGGCTTCTTCTTCGGCGCTGCCACCGATTTCGCCGATCATGATGATCGACTTGGTGGCATCATCGGCGAGGAACAGTTCGAGCATGTCGATGAAATTGGTGCCGTTGACCGGGTCGCCGCCGATCCCGACCGCGGTGGTCTGGCCGAGGCCTTCGTTGGTCGTCTGGAACACCGCCTCATAGGTCAGCGTGCCCGAGCGGCTGACGACCC